>JAYEHE010000380.1:0-2029 GCA_034659415.1 Candidatus Zixiibacteriota bacterium
TTCATTGGTGTTCATATTAGTTTGAGTGCCGGAACCGGTTTGCCAGACAACCAGAGGAAAATGATCATTGAGTTTACCTTCGATAACTTCATCTGCCGCTTGAACAATTAGGTCGCCTTTTTCTTTGGGAAGAGTTCCTAAATCCATATTAACTAAGGCGGCGGCTTTTTTAACAATACCCATCGCTCGGATCAGTTCCGGCGGCATTGTTTCTGTGCCGATTTTAAAGTTCATTAAAGAGCGTGCTGTTTGACAGCCATAATATTTATTGGCTGGAACTTTTAATTCACCCATTGTATCTGATTCTGTGCGGTAATCCATAATAACCCTCATTTATAAAATGTTAATTCTTAATATTTAAACAGAATATATTATTTACTAATATAATATCAAGGCAATTTCAATAAAATGATAATAAGCGGGTATTGTTTTAAATTATAAAAAAAACCGGAGATTTATATCTCCGGTTTTTTATTTATATCAAAAATTGATATGTTTTAGTAGCGTCCGCGTCCGCCGCCGCCGCCACGGTTATCAGAGCGTTCACGAGCTTCGTTTACACGAAGATTGCGACCGTTGAACTCTTTGCCGTTAACTTCGGCAATAGCTGTGCGGCCTTGGCCATCATCTGACATTTCAACAAAACCAAAACCACGTGAGCGGCCGGTTTCACGATCCATGATGATTTTTACGGAAGCAACTTCACCATATTCTTCGAAAATAGTTTTCAAGTTATCTTCGCTAGTCTCAAAAGAGATATTTCCTACATAAATATTCATTTCTAAAAACTCCTAAAAAAATTTAAATTATTTACAAAATTAAAAACACAAAAAAACACTAAATTACATACAGGTCCTCCTCAGAACAAACATCGTTCCAATCACGAAATCCCGTCCCCGGCGTGAGGAGAACAAAAAGATTTAAAACTAGAACCAAAAAAATTTTAACTGCCAAAAACGCCATTATGTAAATTTATCTCTCTTCTTCGTCAAGTATCTGAGTTAATATTTTAGATACCGGAACTGTTCCTTCTTTAGTTTCTTTCATCTGGGGAAAGAAAATTATGTCACGCAAAGTTGTTTGATTGGTAAGCATCATTACTAAGCGATCTACTCCAAATCCTAATCCACCGGTAGGCGGCATTCCGTATGCGAGAGCTGTAATGAAATCATCGTCCAAAGGTTGAGCTTCTTCATCGCCAGCTTCGATAGCCTTGCCTTGCTGTATGAATCTTTCCAATTGATCTACTGGATCATTTAGCTCACTAAACGCATTGCCGGTTTCATTAGTTGCAATAAACAACTCAAACCGTTCAGTAAGTCCCTTTTTGGAACGATGTTTTTTGGCAAAGGGTGAAATTTCAATAGGAAAATCACAGATAAAAGTTGGTTGAATCAAAGTCGGCTCTACCGTTACTTCCCAAACAGCCTCAACAACTTTACCCCAATTTATCAATTTATCAGTATCAATATCCAATTTCAGTTCTTTAACTTTTGCTTTCGCATCATCATAAGATAGTTCATTAAAATCTACACCGGTTTTTTCTTTAATGGAGTCAAGCATTGGTAACCAGGTAAACGGTTTTTCAAAATCGATTTCATGTTCGCCGACCTGGATTTTATATTTTCCATGAACTTCATAAACGACAGTTCTGATCATGTCTTCGAACATATTTCCGATATCTTTATAGTCGGCAAATGCCCAATAAAGTTCAATCATTGTAAATTCCGGATTATGAAGCCTGTCCATACCTTCATTACGGAAATCTTTACATAATTCCCAAACTTTTTCATATCCGCCGACAATCAATCGTTTTAAATAAAGCTCATCGGCAATACGAAGATACATCGGGATATCAAGCGTATTATGGTGAGTTACAAATGGGCGAGCTAATGCTCCACCGTACATCGGTTGTAAAATCGGAGTTTCCACTTCTAAAAAACCCTGAGCATTCAGATAATTACGTATAGCCTGAATGATTTTTGTCCGCATTATAAAGATTTTTCTAACATCCGGATTTACAATCAAA
>JAYEHE010000381.1:0-2006 GCA_034659415.1 Candidatus Zixiibacteriota bacterium
AGCACAATCGCATATCACATTTATCAGATAAGACAGCAGACACACCTCAAGTATTTCTTTATGATTTGCGCCTAACTCGCATTCACTATACTATATAGCACGCCTTATACTTCTCAATAATCTACTTACTTTTATTAAAGCTGAATCAAAGTTTTTTTCGTTTCTGATAATTTTAATAAAAGCAGAACCAATGACTACGCCATCAGTATATTTTGCCAGTCTTTTAGCATCATCAGCCGATGACACACCAAATCCAGCTACAATTTTCTTGCTTACCTGCTTACTTATTCTTTTCAAATAATTATCAGTTGCTCTATCAAAAACCTTGCCGGTACCGGTAACTCCGGTAACAGTGACAGCATAAATGAAATCAGATGAATAATAGTCGATTGCTTTTATTCTGTTATCATCTGACGTAGGCGAGATTAAGAAAATCGATGACAAACCGGAAATTTCCATAAATTGTGTATATTCTTCCGCTTCATCAACCGGCAAATCAGGAATAATTAATCCATCCACTCCCAGTGATTTGACTTTTTTGAAAAATCTTTTTTCACCATAAGCAAGAACAGGATTATAATATCCCATCAGTACTAACGGAATTTCTGAAAATGATCTTATTTTTTCTATTAATATAAATATGTCGTTTAGCCTAATATTCTTCTTTAAAGCAATGTGAGAGGAATACTGAACCTCGTGACCATCAGCTAACGGGTCTGAGAATGGAAGCCCTATCTCAATTATATCCGAACCGGAATCTATTGCTACTTTGATTAAATCCAGAAATTTGTTTTTAGTTGGAAAACCGCCGGTAAAAAAAGGAATCAGTAGTTTTCTATCGGAATTTTGAATCAGGGAAGAAATTCTATTTTTCATGTTTCTTTTCCCATTCTTCAATAATTCCTAAATCTTTATCCCCTCTTCCGGACAAGCAAATAATAACATTTTCATTTTTCTTAAAATTCATTTTATTTTTAATAGCAAAAGCCAGAGCATGCGATGTCTCCATCGCTGGGATAATTCCTTCCAGATGAGTCACTAATTTAAAAGCGTGTATCGCTTCCTTATCCGTTACAGATTTGTAAATTACTCTTTTTGAATTTTTCAAGAATGAATGTTCGGGACCAATTCCGGGATAATCCAAACCAGCTGAAATCGAATGTGGTAACTGTACTTGACCTTCTTTATTGAACAGAAGATAACTGTATGACCCATGAAGCACCCCCGGTTTCCCCTTGGTAAGCGAGGCGGCATGTTTCCCGCTATTCAGACCATATCCTGCGGCTTCAATTCCGATAAGTTTGACTTTTGTATCTTTTAAAAATGAATTAAAAATCCCAATTGCATTTGAACCTCCTCCGACACAGGCAATAATTGCATTCGGAAGTTTTCCGAAAATTTTCTTTGATTGAACTTTGGTTTCTTTGCCTATTACAGATTGAAAATCTCTGACAATCATCGGGTATGGATGCGGACCTACCGCCGAACCGATAATATAGAAAGTGCTCTTAACATTTGTGACCCAATCTCTTAGAGCTTCATTGGTGGCATCCTTGAGAGTTTTAGAACCGGAACTAACCGGTATTACTTTTGCACCTAACAATTTCATTTTATCGACATTCGATTTCTGCCGATGAATATCTTCTTCACCCATATAAACAACACATTTCATCCCAAATCTGGCACAGACTGTTGCTGTTGCCAATCCGTGCTGTCCGGCACCTGTCTCTGCAATAATACGTTTCTTGCCCATCTTTTGAGCCAGAAGAATCTGTCCGATAGTGTTATTTATTTTATGAGCTCCGGTATGATTTAAATCTTCCCGTTTAAAATAAATTTTAGCTTGTTTTAGGTAGTTAGTTAATCTTTCCGCAAAATAAAGCGGCGAGGGACGTCCGACATAATTATTTAGTAAATCGGTATGCTCTTTTTTAAAACTTCTATCAGTTTTTATCTTTTTATAAAACTGCTCCAACTCATCAAGAGCATAGATAACTGTTTCTGGG
>JAYEHE010000382.1:0-1254 GCA_034659415.1 Candidatus Zixiibacteriota bacterium
TGTCTGGCATGTTATCCAACTCGCTTTTGGACCTGCTAAAAAGACCACCACATCGACAATTTCGGGCGGAGTTCCAACATTTAGTCATGTTTAATAGCTTTCACTTAGTGAATTTCAAGCATTTTTTCAAGTGCCAGCAATGCTTCCCCTTTTGTAGGTTCTTTAACTGTGATAGGATTAATAGTTTCAAAATTCTCAAGAGTATAAGCTAAATCATTAAGTGTTGTACGATACATATTTGCACAAACCGGACAGATTTGACCAGACAGCTCAAATATTGTTTTATCAGGAAATTGATGAGCCATCCGATTTATCAGGTTTATCTCCGTACCAACAGCGATAGTTGAACCGGAAGGAGCATTTGCAATATACTCAACAATATGTCTGGTAGAACCAGCGGAATCTGCTAATTGCACAACTTCTATAGGACATTCAGGGTGCACCACAATTTTCACATCAGGATACTGTTTTTTGATTTCATCTACATGTTCAGGTCTGAAATTAGTATGAACATGACAATGCCCTTTCCAGAGTATTATCTTTGATTTTTCAATCTGTTTTTCAGTCAACCCGCCATTATCTTTCATGAAATCCCAGACAACAATTTCATTTTCAGGAATACCGTATTTAAAAGCAGTGTTTCTTCCAAGATGTTGGTCAGGAAAGAAAAATATTTTCTCTCTTTTATCAAAACCATATTTAAGAGCGGCAGGAGCATTAGAGGATGTACAAATCAAACCGCCATAACGACCAGTAAATGCTTTTAAACCAGCAGTAGTATTCATATAGGAAATAGGCATTATTCTTTTTTCACCGCCAAATTTTTCCAATTGCTCCCAGGCAGTCATAACATCTGCCATTTCAGCCATGTCCGCCATAGGGCATCCGGCTAAGGGATTTGGTAAATATACAAGTTTGTCATTGTCAGAAAGGATATCAGCGGCTTCAGCCATAAAATGAACACCGCAGAAAACAATTTTTTCTACATCTTTATTTTTTGCCGCAATTTCAGAGAGACCATAACTATCACCAACATAGTCACCAAATTCAACTATTTCCATCCGTTGATAATGGTGAGTAAGAATACAAAGACTGGAACCCATTCTTTTTTTAACAGCTTTGATTCTATCTTTAAGTTCATCAATCCCTGCTTGGCGATATTCTGTTGGTAGTGAAAAATACATTTTACTTTTATTCTTCTTTTTGCTTTTTAATAATTAATCTTTTTTACCAAAACATGTTTTTTCAATTTAG
>JAYEHE010000382.1:1354-8939 GCA_034659415.1 Candidatus Zixiibacteriota bacterium
ATATCCACGAGGATTAAACACGCCAAATTTTTTAGAAACTTTTCCATGAGGGTAAAAATCAGACATTAACGGAAATGTAATATTCCCCAAAGATTTTGCCCAAGCCCTGTGTGAAAATATTGAATCAACAGAGATTCCAAAAAGCTGGCAGTCATATTTTTCAAATAGATCATCAAATTGACTGTAATCAGCAATCTGAGAAGCACAGACAGGAGTCCAATCCCCAGGATAAAAAGCTAAAATTACATTTTTTCGACCCTGATACCAATGAAGGTTTAATTCCCCTTCATTGTGAGTGATAAGAGTAAAATCAGGTGCTTCATCACCTACTTTTAAACTGATTTCAATTTTGTCTTTCGGAAATACCATTAAAATTCCTTACCTACTAATAATCAATGTTCCATGGGGCTATCGCCATAGCCAAACCAATTATAATTACCTGTCAAGGCTTCACGCTCAGCCATCAATAATTCATAATGATGATGTTCTTCATCAGCTAATTTATCAAAAATTTCTGTAAAATTTTTATCATCTACTAAATCACGTTGTTCTTTATAATATTTGGTAGCCGCCAGTTCTGCTTCAATAGCCAAATTTATGAACTCCATTTCCGATTTAAGTTCCATCACATGCCCTTTTCGGAAAACTTCTGTAAGTACTGAGAGTCCTTTTTCAGGTAGCTCACCAACTTCACCACCGATATATTTTTTGAATATTTCAATCAAAGTTTCCTTGTGTCTGATTTCATCATCGCGCAATCCTTCCAGCTTTTTTTTGGCTTCTGGATTTTCTACTTTTTTAGCTACAATATCATAAAATTTATATCCGTCTTCTTCACCTTTAATTGCGGTTCTTAATATTTCTGCAACTTGTTCTTTAGATTTTGACATTTCGCCCTCAAATTATTTATTAATTATTCTGTTTAATGTATTCAATAGCTTTTTTTATTCGCTCTATAACTATTGGTTTTGTCAACAACACAAGCAAATCATATAGTCCCGGACCTCCGGGAACACCTGATGTGGCTAATCGTATAGGATGAATTATCACTGCTTTTTTAATCTGTTTTTCTTCTGATAATTCAGTTATAACCTGCTCTGTATTTTCATGAGTGAATTCATCGATTTTTTCAAATTTTTCAATTAAAGCTTCAAGTAATTCTATATTTTCAGGAATGAAATGTTTACCTTTTGCTTTTTCATCATATTTGTAATCAAACTGGAAAAAATAACTTCCCATCTCAACAAAATCCGACAGCTTTTTTACTCTGCCCTTAAGAGCTTCAATTACCTGACACAGGTATTTCCATCTGGTTTCAAACCAGTATTTGGATTGAATATCTGCCTCATAAAATAAAGGTGCTACCAAAGCAGCTAATTCATGGGCTGGCTTTAAAGAGATATGTTCTTTATTAAAAGCAATGAGTTTATTTTCGTCAAAGACTGCGTTCGATGAATTAAAATTCTTTTCTGTAAAAATATCTATGAATTCTTTAACAGAATAAATTTCGCGGTCTGTTTTAGGCGACCAACCCAACAAA
The DNA here is from genome assembly GCA_034659415.1 of Candidatus Zixiibacteriota bacterium. Lineage (GTDB taxonomy): Bacteria > Zixibacteria > MSB-5A5 > GN15 > FEB-12 > QNAD01. Next base: position 2,895 of record JAYEHE010000382.1, read on the forward strand.
CAAAGATAATTAAACAATGCTTCCGGCAGAAATCCTTCCGCTTGAAATTCGCCAACCCCTTTGTCGCCTAATCTTTTTGATACTTTTCTTTTATCTGGTCTGAGAATAAGAGGCATATGTCCAAATATCGGCAAATCAAAACCTAAGGCATTATAAATATGAATCTGCTTGAATGTATTTGTTACATGATCATTCCCTCGTATTACATGAGTAATGCCCATCTCATGATCATCAACTACTACCGCTAAATTATAAACTGCCGTTCCATCAGAACGAGCAATAATAAAATCTTCGATATCTTCATTTTTACGGCTAACCTCAGACAGTACTATATCATCATAAGAAGTCTCGCCATCAGGAATAAATAATCGTATAGTATATTTTTCACCTGCCTTGAGCTTTGAATCTATCTCTTCTTGTGTAAGATAATAACACCTATTATGGCGCTCAGGTGCTTCTTTATTTTCTCTATCTTTTTTACGATCTTGTTCTAACTGTTCCTGAGTACAGAAACAGCGATACCCCTTGCCGGATTCCAAAATTTGTTGAGCATGTCTTTTGTATATCTCAGTTCGTTCTGATTGCCTGACAATTTCACCATCCCAATCACATCCCAACCATTTAATAGCATCTAATATAGGGTTGATAAGAGATTGGTCTGACCTTTCGATATCTGTGTCTTCTATTCTAACTAAAAACTGCCCCCCAAAATGACGAGCGAAAAGGAAATTACAAATTGCCATCCGAGCTGTACCAACATGAACGTATCCCGAAGGTGATGGTGCGATACGAACTTTTACATTATTATCAGTCATTAAAATCCTTATTAAGAATTTGGTTTATCATTTTCATTTTCATTTTTATCCGGTTTATTCTCAGATTGATTGAAATTAGAATTATCAGATTCCGGACGATATGGTTTAGGGGTATCCTCAGGTTTTGGAGTCAAAGGAGGTATAGGAGGTGGAGTTGTCTGTTGTTGATAATTGTTTTGCGGTGGTGGCTGTGTGGCGGTTGTTTGGGGATTTACATAAGATTGTTGAACTTGCTGAAAATTTAGATTTTGATCTTGAACCTGGTCAAATTTTAATTCTAAACCGCCAACTAATTTTGCCGCTAAATTATAAATACCTAAAGCAATCACACCCATAATAGTATTTATAACAGCCATAAAAATTGCCATAAAAATCGGCATCACTATCATAAGTGCACCAACAGACAATTCATCCGGATTCATTCCCCCTGAATCAAACATAGGCATGCTTGACATAAAAGTTAAAATCAAGCCTGCAAACATGGCATAGATCAATCCAAAAATGAAGCCAAAAATAAGATTAAAAATAAATGATATTTTGAAAAATGACCAAATACCGATTGATTTTAATTCCAGTTTCATATGACTCCTTAATGTATAAATGGTATATTTTACATTTGCAAAGCATTGTAAATTCTCCAATCTATTTAAAAGAGAATTCACCAGTTACTTTAATATTTAAGCAAAAGGAGAGTATAAGTCAATAAGGATAAATTATTGTTTCTTAAGAAGAAACCGTGCATCAACCGCTTTACACATTTCTTTATTAGGTGAAACAATAAATGGATTAATATCAATCCCTGTAAAACAATCAAAATCCCTGACTAATTGAGAAACTTTCAATAGAGTTTCTTCCAATGTCTTTATATCAACCGAAGGAGCTCCTCTAAAACCTGTCAAAAGCGGATATGATTTAATGGATCGGATCATCTCTTTAGCATCAGTATCAGTCAACGGTTTAATCCTGAAAGCAACATCTTTCATGATTTCGACATAAATTCCACCAAGACCAAACATTATCAATGGACCAAACTGCGGATCAATAGTCATTCCAATAACAGTTTCAATGCTACCAGAAACCATCTGTTGTAAAATCACCGAAAACTTTTCACATTTTTTAAGCTTTCCAACTCTTTTCTCAAGGTCATTACCTGCCCTTAGAACTTCTTCCGGTGTCCGAAGATCAACTATCACTCCCCCTTCTTCTGTTTTGTGAAGCATCTTAGGCGTATTAACTTTCATCACTACCGGATATCCAATTTCATTAGCCGCCTTTACAGCTTCCTTGCCATTAAAAGCATAGCGATACCCTGCCGCAGGAATATCATAAGCATTCAATATTTCAATTGCAGTTTCGCCAATTATGGCATCGTCTCCATTTTTATAAGCTTTATCAATAATCTTTCTGACTTTTTCAGAATTAACCTTGAAATTTTTAATCTTTCCTTTAGGTTTTTTTAGCCATAAGTGATGTCTGCAAATAATCGATAATGTTTTTGCCAATGATTCAGGATATATATAAACTGGGATATTATGCTTTTCAAGATATTCAACCCCTGCCGGTTTCTCTCCTGCACCCATAAAACAAGCCAATACAGTTTTGTCTGTGTCTTTCAATGACTCATGAATTTTTTTAGCAACTTCCAATTGATTCACAGTTACCGGAGGGACAAAGATTGGAACAATAGCATCATATCGGCTGTCATTTTTAACCGTATCTAACGTCAGTTTAAATTCTTTCGGTCCCGCTCCTGCAACCATATCCATCGGATTTGAAAAAGATGCTTCAGCCGGAATAAAAGTCTTTAATTCTTTAACAGTAGCAGGAGAGAGACTTGGCATTTCCATACCATTACTGATAAGAGCATCTGTTGCTAAAATTCCGGGACCACCAGCATTGGTGACAATACATACCCTATTACCTTTAGGAATCGGTTGGCGAGATAAAGCCGAAGCTACATCAAATAATTCTTCAACAGAATCAACTCGCATTACGCCAGACTGTTCAATTAAAGCATCAACACCTACATCAAGTCCAGCCAAGGCACCGGTATGAGACGAGGCTGCTTTTGCTCCAAGAACTGTTCGACCGGATTTAACAGCTACAATAGGCTTTTTTCGTGAAACTTCTCTGGCAATTTTAATAAAATTCCTCGGATTACCAAAATTCTCCAAATACATAAGAATTATATCTGTCTGTGGGTCATTTTTGAAATAATCTAAAACATCATTTGAAGATATATCAGCTTTATTACCAATTGATGCCACCAGAGAAAAACCAATCCCGAGTTCATTCGCATGATTCATTATTGCTTCGCCCATTGCTCCGGACTGAGTAATAAAACCAATTCTTCCTCGATTTGGGTAAATTTTACCAAAAGTTGCATTAAGGCTAATTTTCGGGTCAGTATTCACAAGCCCAAAACAATTAGGTCCAATCATCCGCATATTATAATCATGAACTACTGAAAGAAGCTCCAGCTCTCTTTTTTTCCCTTCTGGTCCAACTTCTGAAAAACCGGCAGATATTACCAACAGACCCTTGACTCCTTTTTCCCCACATTGAATAGCAACTTCACGAACTTGATCTTTAGGTATAATTATAACCGCCAAATCTACAGAGTCAGGAACGTCAAGAATTGTTGAATAAGATTTTATAGAATGGATTACTGATGCATTTGGATTTACAGGAAATACCTTTCCATTATACTCAGCCAAAAGGATATTGTGAATTGTTTCACGACCAATCTTTCCTTTTGTACTCGAAGCTCCAATTACAGCAATAGATCTTGGACGAAATAAATAATCCAAATGGTTTTTCATAATTTATTATCTTTCTTTAAGTTACACTCACCAAACAACATAATAATCAAACTTATCATATTGTAAAAAAACAATTCAAATAATTAGTTTGTCAACACTAACTATACAAAGAAATAGCATATTTAATAATAAAGTCAAGCTAAACTTGATTTATAAATTCAAAAACGAAAAAGCCGTCTGGTAAACACCGGACGGCTTTTCTAATATTGTATAGTTTAATAACTTATTCTATATCAATTTTTTACTTCTTTTTAGAAGTTTTTTTAGCTCTCAATGTTGCTTGAGCAGCAGCCAATCTTGCAATAGGAACTCGATAAGGAGAACATGAAACATAGTTCAAGCCAAGATTATGGCAAAATTCAATTGATTCAGGATCGCCGCCATGCTCACCACAAATACCGATTTTCAAATCCGGGTTTTGTTTACGCCCTTTTTCTTTACCCATCTTTATTAATTGCCCAACACCACTTTGGTCAATTGAGACAAACGGGTCATGAGGAAGAATACCATTTTCAATGTAATAAAAAAGGAATTTACTGGCATCATCTCTTGAAAAACCCATCGCCATCTGTGTTAAGTCATTTGTTCCAAAACTGAAAAATTCCGCCTCTTCAGCAATCTCATTAGCAGTTAATGCCGCTCGAGGAATTTCAATCATCGTACCAATCTTATATTCAAAATCTTTAACTTTTGATTTTGCAATAATTTCGTCGGCTATTCTTTTTATAACTTCTTTTTGATTTTTAAATTCATTTACATGACCAACCAAAGGTACCATAATTTCCGGAATAACTTTCTTTTTGTCTTTTGCAAGCAAACAAGCTGCTTTAATTATTGCTTTCACCTGCATTTCGGTAATCTCAGGATAAACAATTCCAAGACGGCACCCACGATGGCCAAGCATAGGATTGGTTTCTTCCAGTTCTTGAATACGTCTGATTATTTTTTCAAGACTTGCTTCTTCCTCTTCGTAATCTTCCCTGTTTTTATCTAAATTTTCTAATTTAATCTTTGTCTCTTCGATTGAAGGTAAAAATTCATGTAAAGGAGGATCTAATGTTCTAATAGTAACTGGAAATCCCTCCATCGTAGCGAAAATCGCCTTGAAATCTTTCTTTTGAAAATTGAGAAGTTTATCCAAAGCAGCCTGACGTTCTTCAGGTGAATCGGCAATAATCATTTCCTGCACAATAGGAATACGATCATCAGCAAAAAACATGTGCTCTGTCCGGCACAGCCCTATACCTTCAGCACCAAATTTCAGAGCTTGTTTAGCATCTTTGGGAGTGTCAGCATTGGTTCTTATGTTAAGCTCTCTGAATTCATCAGCCCAACCCATATATGTAGAAAATTCACCTGAGAGTTCCGGTTCAATTGTTGGAACATCTCCCAAAATAACTTCACCCGTTGAACCATTCAGAGTAATAATTTCACCCTCTTTAATAACCAAACGTCCAATTTGGAATTGCTTTTTCTTTAGATTTACACGAACATTCTCAGCACCACTTACACAACATTTGCCCATTCCTCGAGCAACAACGGCAGCATGTGAAGTCATTCCACCACGTGCTGTTAAAATCCCTGAGGCAGCATTCATGCCTTCGATATCATCAGGATTTGTTTCTTCTCTTACAAGAATTACTTTCTTTTTACCTGCAAATTTAACAGCATCTTCAGAAGTAAAATATACACGCCCGGATGCAGCCCCAGGAGAAGCCGCTAAACCAGTTGTGATAACATCAAAATCAGCTGATTTATCAAAACTTGGATGTAAAATCTGATCGAGTTGGCGCGGTTCAATTCTCATCAGAGCTTCTTCTTTGGTTATCAATTTTTCACTTACCATATCAACAGCAATTTTTATTGCCGCCTGCACAGTCCTTTTTCCATTCCTGGTTTGCAACATATAAAGATTGCTCTGCTGAACGGTAAATTCAAAATCCTGAATGTCCCGATAATGTTTTTCTAATTTAGTAGTAATTGTTTTCAATCGTTTATAAACATCGGGAAATAACTTTTCCAATTTTGCAATTGGTTCCGGAGTTCGAACACCAGCGACAACATCTTCACCTTGAGCATTAATAAGAAACTCACCGTAAAACTCTTTCTTTCCTGTGGCGGGATTTCTGGTAAACCCAACTCCGGTAGCAGAATCTTTACCCATATTGCCAAAAACCATTGCTTGAATGTTTACAGCTGTCCCAATATCGGCTGGAATGTTATTCATCCGACGATAAGAAATCGCTCTGGGATTATTCCAACTACGGAAAACAGCATCCCTTGCTAATTTTAATTGCTCCCATGGATCATCGGGAAAAGCATCCCCTGTTTTACGCTTTATTATACTTTTATATTTTTTTACAATATCTTTTAAGTCATTCGCTTGAAGAGAACTATCCTGTTTAATT
>JAYEHE010000383.1:0-2001 GCA_034659415.1 Candidatus Zixiibacteriota bacterium
ACATCTCCTGATAAGTTTTAAGTTCTTGTCAATTTGAAGCATAGTAATGAATTTAAAATATTTAGCAATGTTTATTTGAGGTGAAAAAAGTGTATTTGGGAATGAGGGGAAACCACCCATACAAAGTCGATATTATCTCAACTAAGGTTAATTTTATAATTGATCGATTCAATTTCATCCTAACCAATGAAATAATAACATATTTTCAAGGTTGGATTTAGAGAAAACGGCGAGCATGGAAACCCGCCGTTGAACAAAACAGGGTTAGTAACTAAATATTTTGTTAATCAATGCTGTCAAATCAGAGATATTGACTGATTCACTTTTATTCAAATCTGCTACATTCAAATCCTTGATTTGATAACAGTCATTAAATAGATAATCAATGAGAAGTGTTAAATCCAAAATTGAAATTTTTCCATCCAGATTCAGATCACCTCTCGTATGACCAACCAAAATAACTTCACCATTGATTACCATTTCCTGAGAATCATTGAAATTAAATGATACAGAATAAGATTCAATTGTAGTATCATAAATATTGCTATAATAATTTAAAAAAGCTGGCAGCGGCAAGGTTAACTTTAGAACATGTCCCGTAAAACCATTATGTCTTATTATATTGGATGAAAAGCCAATTGATTGATTATTTATTTTAATAGATTCCAACGAAACATCTTCAATATCATAATCAGTAAAGTTACCCAATAAGAATACCACTGAATCTTCAATAATTAAATTTGCATCAAACATATTCAATAAATCAGGCTCAATAGTTACCTGCTGGAAATTTTTAGTTAAAACCGTATGAACCGGAGTGACACCATCAATAGCAAAAGATGCCTCAATTATTTCACCATCACCGCTATAAGTAAACAACGTATCAAATGGAGGGAGTTTCCAGCTCAAAGAAGGATTATTACAAATAAATATATAAGTAAATTGACCATCAAATTCATGACCTGCATAAGGATTATCAAGAGGAACCATTAAACCATTGGCAATAATATGAATGCCGCCTAATGAATCAGAATAGTTGATAGTTACAATTTTTGATTGGATATCCTGATTACAAACGATTGTATCTTTAATTACAAAGGAATTTACAAAGGGTAATTCGGGGAAAGGCAAAGCATCCCACAAAGCAACTCTTAATAAATATATTAAATCATCAATAGTTAATGGGGTATTATCAGCATTACAATCAGTGGCATCAATTTGCATTTGCAATCCTTCATCACCCCACTCACCAGCAAAAAACACACTTTCTCTAAATAAAAAATAATGTGAAAACAGAACCCAATCTGCAATTTCATAGGCAATCTCATTAAGGTTGACATCTCCCCGAATATTAATAGAATTGCCACATGAAACATCTATACCCCCATTATAAAAGTATATTTTGCGAAGATTATTTGAATCAACACAAATATCCGGAGCACCAAATATTGTGGGAAATTCACTATCTTCATTGATGGGATAAAAAGAAAAAGAATTGAAAACTTTATCAGATAAAAAGATTTCCGAATCACCAAATAACTGTGCGGTATTATCCAGACAATCTTCCCATAAAAATTGAACTGGTAAATATTGACATATAAGAGCAGACTCATTCTTGATTATAAAGTGTAATTTCATCAGGGCACCGTCTTTCCCCTCTATATAAGAACCAGAGAAATCATCGGTACTTAGCGTATCAGCTTTTAAACTAATATAAATATTTCCCTCAGCAGTATATCGAAAAGAGAACTTCTCCCATTGACACTCCTCAAATAATGCTCCCGGCACAGCCGAACCAAAATATACTGTTGAGGTATCAAAATGGATCACAAAATTCAATTCATCTATTAAATATGATGAACCATTGTTTTGAAGAATGACATCTATTGAATCAGCATGACCAATCTCGGAAAAATGACTTTTTTCAATGCTAATAGTTATGAAATCATCCGACTGAGCATAACTTGATAATGCACCCGACAATAAAAATATTAACAAAAA
>JAYEHE010000384.1:0-2000 GCA_034659415.1 Candidatus Zixiibacteriota bacterium
ACCCGGTGATTAGGGTAGAGTTCCAATTGATTAAATTGTGCTGTAAATTTTTCATAAATACATCTTAGCATATCTACATACTTAGTCAATCCCGACCCTATTTTTCTCCATGAAATGGGGCAGGTTTGATCTGTACCCCGAAAAGTGGACACAACGTGTCTCTTTTTTGTAATCTTAACTAAGATATAAATAAAATTACAAAAACAATATGAATAGAAGAACTTTTACCAAGGAGCAGATTAAAAAGATCTCCAAGAATAAAAATGTCAGCAGGTGTGGTACCAAGTCCGTGATGTATGCCAAGAGCTTCAAAACAAAGGCTCTCAGGCAGTACAACGAAGAAGGACTAAGCGCGGTGGAGATATTTAAAGAGGCAGGGTTTAATTTAAGCATCATAGGCATAAGAAGACCAAACAAGCTAATGAACCAGTGGAATACAGCCCTTAGGTCCAAGAGAAAACCTGAAACACCTCTCCATAAAGCTAAGCTAATAGCCAAGAGGATGGGTAGTGGCAGGGAAATAAGAATCCTCAAGGATAAAGTATCATATCTTGAAGCCGAAAACGATTTTTTAGCACAACTCCGGGCACAGAAAAGAAAATAGTCCTCAAACCATTTCAGAAGTTTCAAATAATCAGAAATATCGGAAAGAATCCCAAAAAGATGTGCGAGATTGCCCGGGTCTCCAGGTCAGGATACTACAGGTGGCTAAAAAGCCAACAAAACAAACCTAAGGACTACAATGACTATCTTTTAATCAAGAAGATGTTTAATAAAGGAAAACGCAGATATGGCTGGCGAACCATCCAGATGAAGTTGAGAGATCAAGGCATTAGGATGAACCACAAGAAAATATCCAGAATAAAGAATAAGTATAATTTAATTACTAAAATCAGAAAAAGAAATCCCTACAAAGAGATAATGAAAAAGACCAGAGAACATCGAACCTTTGCTAATATATTGGATAGAAATTTTCAGCAAGAAATTCCTCGCAAAGTATTCTGCACGGACATCACTTATCTGCCATTTAACAACAGAATAGCCTATCTTTCAGCCATCAAAGACATAGCCAGTAGAGAAATCATTGCCTGGAATCTGTCTCGTCATCTGCAAATGGATATTGTCTTTGATACGATACAAAGCATGGAAAAAAACGAAAATTCATCTTTACTCAGAGATATACTGATTCATTCTGATCAAGGTTTTCACTATACCAGCCCTAGATATATATCCAAGATTAAAGAGCTGAAAATGATTCAGTCAATGTCCAGAAAGGGAAATTGCATAGATAATTCGCCCATGGAAACATTCTTTGGGCACTTCAAAGACGAGGTCGACTACAAAAGCTGTAGAAGCTTTGAGGAGCTCAAGGATTTGACCGCCAAGTACGTTAACCATTACAATACTAAAAGAAGACAATGGAATTTAAAAAAGATGACCCCATTTGAATACAGAAATCATCTTTTGAGTGTAAAAGCCCCTGGAATATAGTGTCCACTAAACGGGGTACGGATCAGCCTCAAAGGTCTATGTACTGTCCCATTTGTCTCATTTGTATTTTTGTACCCCGACCCATATGCCTCAAATCGCCCCCTGTTCAAATAGCCAAAAAACCCTTATAATACCTATATATTGGGGGTACTTAACCTGAGTGTCCCGTTCTTAGATATATAATACTATCAATAAATTAAAACTTAGAATCTTCACCCCCGCTGACAAGCGGGGTCACCCTCTCCGCCAAGTCATTTTCTTTTTTACTTGTCCGTCATGTAAAAGTCATCGAGCATTTTTTGACAACGGTGAAGAATATAAACCATCGCCTCGGTTATGCCCTCAATGCCAAATTAAACTTACGGTAAAAAATTCACGGAATGAAAAAATAATTACAAGTGTATATTCTTGTTCAAATTGTAAATATAAAAAGAAAGAGGTATTTGATGTAAGTGTTAAAAAATCAGAGGAAAAATCCGATCCCAACTTTAAAAAAGATAAAGTAAGGT
>JAYEHE010000385.1:0-1995 GCA_034659415.1 Candidatus Zixiibacteriota bacterium
TTGGCGTTGCTCTGTAAGGTCATCTATCAAGCCTTGAGTTTCAGGGTGGTTAGTTAATTTATCAGAGATTATATCATGTGATTTTAAAATAGCTTCTTCTGAACCGCCATATTTTTTTTTGAGGGAATATATTTCATCGAGTCTTAGATTTATCTCTTCCATCCTCTCAGGATTGTCCACGATTGATGATCCGTATTGTTCAATAGAACTGCGAATATCTTCGAGTTGGAAATTTATTTCGTTAAGTAGTTCGATAGAGGAATTTAATTTATTATCAATAGCGAACATTTTTTCAAGTTCTTTTTGGCTTTTTGCGATTAGTTCCAGTGCGGAATTATCCTCGCCTCCTAATATATCCAGTATTGCTGAGGCTGAACTCATCAATTCCCGTGCTGAATTTAGCTTTTTAAGTTCTGAATTTATTTTTTCTTCTTCACCTATTTTTATATGAGCATTTTCAATTTCATTTTTTTGAAAAAGAAGTAGTTTTCTTTCGTTTTCCAATTGTTCTTTGTTGTTCAGAACTCTTTTTAATTCTTCAGTAGTTTTTTTCCATGAAAAGTAATGTTCAGAAACTTTATCCCTAATAGACTCAAGAGACCCAAAGCTATCAAGAAAATTTAGATGATTATTTTCATCCATAAGTTCCTGTCCGGCATATTGACCGGAAATTTCGGCAATAGGGTTTGTTGTTTTTTTGAGTTCATTTAATGTAACAGTTTTTGAGTTGATTTTTATTTTTGATGAGCCTTCTTTTGAAAACTCACGATAAATCATCAAAGGTTTAGATTCATTTATATCAAATTCTGCTTCAATCGATGCAAATTTTGCTCCGTATTTGATATATTCTTTGTCTGCTCGGCCGCCTAAAATCATTGATAGTGCTGTTACAATTATAGATTTACCTGCCCCGGTTTCTCCTGTAATAACATTTAAGCCCTTGTCAAAAAACAGTTCTCCTTTTTCAAGAAGAGCCAAATTTTCAATTTTCAATTTTTTTAAATGCTTCATACTTTTTTTTATCGAAACAGTTTTAGTTCGTCGAGAATTCTTTTTATCTCTGATTCGTCATTGTTATTTTCGGCTTGCTCTAATTCCACCAATAATTTTTCTCTGATTTTTTTTCGTTTCTTTTCGGATATCTCTTTTAAATAATTTCCCATTTCAAAATCAACCGATTCTTTTTCCCATTCTTTGGATGCTAACTCAGTCACTAAAGAAATAAAAGCAGTATCGGAATTATTATCAAGCAGGTGTTGAGCATTGATATCTCCAGTAGATTGATACTGGGTGGCGATAGCAGAATAGACGCGTGATAATTTTTTGGAATCAAAATCATCAGGAGAAATTGATTCAAAAGTTTTATCAATCAACCCTGGCAATTCAAACAGTAATGAGATGAGATTATATTCAATTGGATCAAATTTTGAAAGAGGTGCGATTTCTTCTGTTTTATTTAGTTTAGTTGCACTGATTCTAAAAATAGATTGATCTACATTTAATTTTTCAGCCGCCTCGTTGAAAAAAAGTGATTTTCTGGTCTGGTCAGAAATTTTATTACCTATTGTTGATATTTCTTTTATGATTTTTTCTTTGCCGATAATGCCAGTTGATTTTAAGTCAATATCTTTAATTCTGAAAGGGATAAAACCTATAGCATTATCTTTTAATTCATCAATTTTATCTCTTCCGAACTTTTTGGCGATAGAGTCAGGATCTTCCCCTGATGGCGGTTCAATAACTTTTACTTCAAGTCCGGCATCATAAAGAGCGTCAACTGATTTAATAGCAGCATTTCGACCCGCTGAATCCGCATCAAAAAAAAGATAAACCTCACTTGCAAAGCGGGCTAATAATCTTGCTTGTTGCGATGTGAAAGCTGTTCCCGATGAAGCAACCACATTTTTCAAACCAACCTGCCAGAGCGAAATAACATCAAAATAACCTTCGACAACAAAAACCGATTCCGACTTTCTGATAGCATCTTTGGCATTG
>JAYEHE010000386.1:0-1991 GCA_034659415.1 Candidatus Zixiibacteriota bacterium
AGTGGTAGCGGTGCTGAATATTCCGGAAGTAACGACGACATTTGGTCACATAAGTGGTCAACTAACACACCTATTCAAAAAGATGGTGTCTATGTGTTTAATTATACTATTCAACCAGAATATTGGAATACGGCAGGTGATATGACAATAGGCGTTTATGCACATGAATTGGGTCATGTTTTTGGATTACCTGATTTATATGACACTGATTATAGTTCAAATGGCATTGGTCGATGGGGCATAATGTCATTTGGGAGCTGGGGCGGTCCCGGTAATGATGGATCATCACCTGCCCACCCATGCGCATGGAGTAAAATCCAAATGGGTTTCGTCACTCCGACTAACGTATTATCTAATACACCTTCAGTATCAATCTCAAACGTAGAACAAAATCCAACAATATACCGTCTTTGGAACTCAGGTGCTTCAAGTACTGAATATTTCTTAGTAGAGAACCGCCAGAAATTAGGATATGACAGTTATATACCGGGTGATGGTTTATTGATATGGCATATCGATGAATCTCAAAGCAGTAATGATAATCAATGGTTTCCCGGAGAAGATTCCACATCACATTTTCTCGTTGCTTTAGAGCAAGCCGATGGTCTGTTTGAGATTGAACAAATGAATGATTATGGTGATGCGGGTGACCCATTTCCGGGAACAGCAGACAATACTTCTTTTGATGGACTCAGTTTACCAAACTCTGACACATACGTCGATGGTGGAACATTTGTAAAAGTAGATAATATTCAAACAGTAGGATATTTATTAGTTGCCGACTTTACTGTTGGAATCTCCGCTAATATTGGCGATGAAATTAACCCGTCATTACCTTCTGAGTTTGTACTCGAACAAAATTACCCTAATCCGTTTAACCCAAAAACTTCAATTAATTTCACTCTAAATAGAAATGCCTATGCCACCTTAAATGTGTACAACATACTTGGCGAAAAAGTAAAAACAATTATAGATGATAATCTTATAGCAGGTGAATTTAATATTGAATGGGATGCTATAGATGATAATGGTAATAAATTATCAAGTGGAATCTATCTGTATAGATTAAAAGTTGGAGAACAGATTGAATCTAAAAAGATGGTATTGTTGAAATAAACATAATTTGACACTTGGAAATTTAATTCTATGATAACCCCGAGATGTATAATCTTGGGGTTTTTATCTATTAAAATCTAAATCTAAAGAGTCAGAAACAGTAGCATGCTGTGATTTTCTCTGATTTCTTTCAGACCTTTTGAAAGCGGTATGACAAGATTTGCATCGCTTAGGATCTTCTGTATAACCTCTTTCAAGAAAATATTGTTGAGCCGCACTGGTAAATACAAATTCTTCATTGCATTCCGTACAGATCAAAATTTTAGGTTCAAGACCTTCCTTCATAACATCCCCTCTCTACCGAACAAATCCATCCATGGATTGAAGCAGTAGTCTAAAACTGATACATTCCAAAAAAGGTTAAATTTTATATAATGTCAAATAAAAAACCAGAAATATTAATACTTAATAAGGGTTACAAGAAGGAGACGGCCCACTTTCAAATAAATAATTGACAAATGTTGTCAAATCAGAAATTCCAACATCAAACGAACAATTAAAATCCCCTGCATCAATAAGTGGAATAGGCTCAGACCCTGAATTAAATAAGTAATCAACCATATAGGTTAAATCAGAAATACCTATATTACCCGAAAAATCAGAATCGCCGCGTTGAAGGATTGATGTAACTCTGGTAGTTATAGAGTCAGTTACTAAAGTATCACCCCATGAAATAGCTTTAAAATATAAATTTGAAATTTCACCTAAATTTGTACCTTGAGGAATACCAATTTCAACTTGCAAAATTGAATCTTGTCCTGATTCTAAAACTACATCCTGAGAATCATTCACTACCCAGCCAAGATCATCCCATGCCATCAATGATATGATATCATTGTTATAAGAATTATTAGTTACTTGAATGTCAAGTTCAT
>JAYEHE010000387.1:0-1984 GCA_034659415.1 Candidatus Zixiibacteriota bacterium
TTTCACACCTAAGATTTTATAATTATTTAAAGCATCAATCATTTTCAAAATAGCACTATTTCTATCGGGAGCATGAACAATCAATTTGGCAAGGATAGGATCATAATCAATAGTTATTTCCACACCGTTTTGAATTCCGGAATCAACTCTTATACCGGGACCTGCTGGCTCACTATAAAATAAAACATTTCCAGTTGAGGGCATAAAATTATTCTCGCCATCTTCGGCATAAATCCGGCATTCTATAGCATGACCGCGCTGAGTTAAATTCTTAAAACTATCACTAATTTTCTCACCGGCGGCGATTCTTATTTGTTCCACTACCAAATCAACCCCAACCACCATCTCAGTTATTGGGTGTTCCACCTGAATACGGGTGTTCATCTCAAGAAAATAATAATGTCCTGTCTCATCCAGAAGGAATTCAACCGTTCCGGCATTAACATAGTTTGCCGCTTGAGCAACTTTGACAGCATCGGCTCCCATCCGACTACGAAGTTCATCATTTAGAGCAACCGATGGAGTCTCTTCGATAATTTTCTGATGTCGTCTTTGAATCGAGCATTCTCTTTCAAAGAGATGAATTGTATTGCCATGACTGTCAGCCAAAATTTGAAATTCAATATGTCTTGGATTAACGATATATTTTTCAAGATAAACGGTATCATCGTTAAAAGCATTAAGAGCTTCCCTCTTTGAAGTTTCCACCGCATCCTGCAGTTCATCAGGAGCATAAACCACACGCATCCCTTTACCCCCGCCTCCGGCGGCGGCTTTTATCATTACCGGATAACCGGCTTCATCTGCCGCTTTTTTAAATTCTTCAATAGACTTTCCAATGCTTTTCATACCGGGGATAAGAGGAATTTTGGCTTCTTCCATTTTAATTCTGGATTCGACCTTGTTCCCCAGCAATTTTATAGCATCCGGCGAAGGTCCGATAAAAGTTATTTTTTCATCAGTGCATCTTTTTCCAAATTCCGGATTCTCCGCTAAAAAACCGTAACCTGGATGAATAGCATCGCAACCAGTTTCTTTGGCGGCTTTGATAATTTTCTCTATATCAAGGTATGATTCTCTTGGAGGAGGCGGTCCAATATGAACAGACTCATCGGCAAATATTCGATGTTTACTATTTTTATCTGCCTCGGAATATACAGCAACTGATGGAATACCCAGCACTTTGCAGGCGTTCATCACTCTTACGGCAATTTCAGACCTATTGGCAACAAGTATTTTTTTAAACATTTATTCAACCACCCAGTTAGGTTTTCTTTTATTTAGAAAGGCATCCATCCCCTCTTGTCCTTCATCGGAAATACGAAGATTTGCTATCATCTCAGCTGTGTACGGTTTGAATTGCTCAGGTGTCATGGCAGAAACTTCACTTACTAATTTCTTAGCCATCGCAACCGCTTCGGGACCAGAAGAAAGAATTAGATTTTTTAGTTTGTCAACTTCGTCATCAAGTTTATCATCGGCAACAACCGAATTCACCAATCCAACCTCATGTGCTCGTTTAGCATTCATTCGTTCACCTGAGATAAACAGCTCCCGTGCTTTTCCCTCGCCCATTTTTTTTATTACATAAGGTCCGATACAAGCCGGAACTACCCCTATTTTCACTTCGGAAAATGAAAATTTCGCAGACTCGGCGGCGATTGAGATATCGCAAACAGCGACAAATCCGGTCCCGCCACCAATAGCGGCACCATTTATACGTCCGATAACCGGTTTGGGGAAAGAGTATATTTTATAAAAAAGGTCAGCCAGTTTGTTGGATTCATCCAGATTCACTTCAAATGATTGTTCTTTAACCGAACGCATCCAGTTAAGGTCTGCCCCTGCACAGAATGATTTCCCTTTGCCGCTTAAAATAATTAAGCGCAATTCTTTATCATTGAGCAATTCATCAAACAGCTCAGACATCTCAGATATGACTGTTGAATTAAAAGCATTATGAATTTCGGGGCGAGAAAAATTT
>JAYEHE010000388.1:0-1973 GCA_034659415.1 Candidatus Zixiibacteriota bacterium
CTCATAATCGTATTTATTTATGTATATTTTTTTCTACCATCTCCTCGGCTTGTTATATGGTAAAAATAGCCTTCTCCTTGCAATCAATATGGTCGTGCCATATCCCTTTTTTACCTCTTTACTCCCCTTTGTCAAATCTTTTCAAGTTTCAAGGGCTGATAATATGGGATATAAACCTACAGTATAAAAACTAAGCGGTTCCTCAGAACGCTGGTATATAATAATGTATACCACGTTAAACATTTTGAACGCTGGCATTTGAAGGCCACGTTAAAGCAAAAGGAGGTAACCGCCCATGAATTACGTAGGAGTCGATTTACACAAAGTACAGTCCTGGTTTTATACTATGGATGAAAACGGTAAACGCATGGCCAGTAAAAGTATATCAAATGAAATCGCAATATTAAAGGAATATTTTGAATCTATTCCTAAACCATTTACTCTTGCGGTTGAAGCCACATACAACTGGTACTTTTTTGTTGATTTGGCTGAAATTTATGCTGACAAAGTTTATCTCGCTAACTCGTATGAACTTAAAGCTTTTGCTAAACGTAACAAAAAGACTGATAAAATTGATGCTAAACTTATTGCTGATATTTTACGCAAAGGGTATTTGCCGGCAGTACATATCTCTGACAAAAAAACTCGAGCACTTAAAGAATCTTTACGTTATCGGTTGAATCTCATTAAAGATAGGTCTAAGGCAATCTTTAGATTAAAAGCTTTGTTAGACAAATTGGGGCTACAGGCAACTGGTGATTTCACAACAGATAAAGCTCTTGGGAATATCCATTTCACGGCAATACCTAAAGTATACCATCCTGTGGTCAAAAAATATATCGAACAATTAAAATGGTACAGAGAAAAAATTTACGAATACCGTAAAAATTTAGAAAAAAGATTAGTAACTGATCAAGATATAATTAATTTAATTTCCATACCGGGTATCAGCTTCTTCAGCGCCGCATTAATTAAAACAGAAATTGCTGATATATCCCGGTTTAAAAATTTTAATTGTTTATGTTCATATGCCGGGCTTGCTCCCAGAGTGCATCAAAGCGCTAATACTTCTCGGAATGGCCCTCTAAGCAAAAACAGATGCAAAAATCTTCAATGGATATTAATTGAAAATGCCATACATTTCATTCATGCTATGCCTCATATTGCTGAGAAGCATGAGCAGATAAAAAAACGCAAAGGATACAATACAGCGAAAGTATCCACAGCACGGGATATGCTTAAAGCTGTATACCATGTTTTAAAAGAACAAAGGCCGTTCTTTATAAATAAAGTTTAATCCGGACACACGCGGCTCTTGCGCTCCACGGGGTCTGAAGTACCTTTATAAGGTAGCTTCCCAGGACTGATTAGCGGGGAGTCGCTTCCGATATTATCATGCTGGTCGTAATAATCGGCGCAGCCAATAGGTGACTGAAGTTCGGTAGCTTACCTGTGTCCTATAGGGCGCTTACGCCCGTCAGGAATCCGAAGCTTCTTAAGATAATAAGTTGTGTCTGTTTATTTATTTTTTTGCTCTTTAACTGAATCTATGGATGATAGCCAATTGTTGTGGGCTATGGAATCTATGGAAAACCGTAATTCTCGAAGGTTTCCCACAGATTCCACAGCCCCTGCGACGGTTATTGAAATTAAATCCAGAAGATTTAAGGGATTTACTATTCCCAGGGGCAATAACTTAATTTGTGGCTTTACCCACAGATTAAGGTGATATGGCTCTTTTTTTAAGTTGTTTAAGGGATAACTATATTTTATGGGGAACCTCTGCTTTTTGCTTGACTTTTATATCCATAGGTGACCCCGTTATTCCTTGCCGTTATTCCAAATGGAGAAGCTGAACAAACCATTCAGGGTTCCATGGCTAAAAAACCGAAAGGTCGAAATAATTTGGACAGCTTAATCCCTGTCCTAAGTGACGATTAAACCCTTGTGAAAATCGGTGTTAAAAAAACATA
>JAYEHE010000389.1:0-1965 GCA_034659415.1 Candidatus Zixiibacteriota bacterium
TAACATGGAAAAGCCTCTATAATGGGTGTCAATAATAACCACAAAATCTACATCCAAAAAAGAGGCTTTCCATGAATCGTAAAGATATCAAAAACGAAGTAATTACACAACTTAAAGGTGTTGCAAAGAACAGATAAAAACTCAATAAAAACATTTACTTAACATGGAAAAGCCTCTATAATGGGTGTCAATAATAACCACAAAATCTACATCCAAAAAAGAGGCTTTCCATGAATCGTAAAGATATCAAAAACGAAGTAATTACACAACTTAAAAAAGAGTACCCCAACTGGAACCGTCTTCCGAAAAAAATAAAAAAGAAGATTGCCGGCGAAGTTCTGAAAGAAGTTGTCGGCGGATATGATTTCAAACAGGACATTACAACTCCAACTGAAAAATTACTGGGCATCGAAAACCAAGTTCCAAGCAAGGGTATTGTAACTCTCGATAAAATGGCTGAATATATTAAACATATTCATAGCGACCGAATTTTTGAACTCAGCAGCTATGATCGCTCTTCGATCTATATCAAAGATGAAGAGTTGCAATTTGTTGACCAGCTGGTTGATGATCGCGTCATCAACACAATACTTGCTTATGATGGTTACAGCCCGGCAATGCGTGATCTCTTACCTTGCCATTGTTTGCGGGCAGAGCTGTTGAAAGCGATAAAGTATCCTGAAATAAGTTATCGAAAGTTTTGCACGAAAGAATATTTTGGTCTGGATCGCAAACAAAATCGTGTTTTCATGGGCTTGCCTTTACATACATCAACGACCATTGAGCATACCAGGCTTAGTAAATTCAGATCCAATCTGACGATAGTTCAACAGGTTAATCTCCTGGTCTATTTTATCCACCATTTTCATCAATCCGGTCTGCTCGGAAATCAGACCATTTGTGGTGTTGATTCCACAGAATTGGCTAATGATTGCCGTATTCCACTTGCCAGTGTGACCGTTCGTGGAAAGAAAGTTCGGATTTACAGTGACCTTGATTGTGATTGTGGCTCACGCCGTAACAAAAGGGATAAATCCCTTTTTGTTGTTGGCTATCGCCTGCACACACTTACCGTCATTGATGCCAAGAGCAAACAGAGTTTCCCGTTGGTTTCACTTGTGGCTCCTGCAAACCATCATGATAGTCACTTCTTACCGTTTCTGATCAAATTGGCACAAGCAATGGGACTTGATATCAAACTGGTTACTGCTGACGAAGCGTACCACGATAAAGATGGTTCCCTCTTCAGGGAGACCGGAGTAATCGTCACCACGCCGCCCTCCACACTGGTTAATCCACCAGTAAATGTCTCACCCAAAACCGGAGAAGTTTTCTGCCACGACGAATGTACCATTCCAATGCAGCATATTGGTAGCGAGGGTCAGAACCTCGAATATAAATGCGATACTGAGCCAGGCCAATGCCCGTATTCTGAAACTTGCCCTCAATACCGTTTCGTGGCAATGGATCGTGGCCTGTTTCAGCGCATGCCATTTACCAGTAAGGGGATTGAAGAAGCGCACGAAATTCGCAAAAACTGCGAACGCCCCTTCAATTTACTGAAAAACCAGACTGGACTTGAAAAAATAAGAGTCCGCAGTCAACACGCCACCATGACCAGATGCACATTCGGCACAATCGCCGTTTTGCTCATAAAGATGGCTGGCAAACGAAAA
Source organism: Candidatus Zixiibacteriota bacterium (assembly GCA_034659415.1). Lineage (GTDB taxonomy): Bacteria > Zixibacteria > MSB-5A5 > GN15 > FEB-12 > QNAD01. The sequence goes on from JAYEHE010000389.1 coordinate 1,677, forward strand.
AAGAGAAAAATTGTAAAAGAGCCCATGCACTTATTGGAGAGAGCTGCCAACATGTAATTGACAAAAAGTGTTATAATCACAAGGCACAGTTGCCGTTTTTCTGTCTGTAGTTGTCTCAGTGCGCCCTAAAAAGGCTACGCTCCCATCGCAAGGGACTAAAAAGTTAGCAAAAATTAAATTAGCGGACTGAATTACAACTTTCAGAGTGAAAAACAACCCAAATCAGGCCATTTTATGGTCACAAAATTCTTTGTCAATTTGAAATTTGACTACGTTGCAACACCCTTAA
>JAYEHE010000390.1:0-1959 GCA_034659415.1 Candidatus Zixiibacteriota bacterium
ATTATGAATAAACCACACTCGTTTTGCTTTTACAGCTTCTAAACCCGAACTCATTTTTACTCCTTATCCATGGGTAGGTGAATTTAATTGTTCGAAAGGCGGTCTGAATTTTTTTATCAATGTTTCGGAATTATTCTGAAACATCTCTGCAAGTTTTATCCAGACCGAAACGTTTTTATTATTGTCATAACTTTTAGCCATATCACGAACTGCTGCCGCTTGACAGATAATTTCAAGTGCCTTGTAAGTGGCGGCAGTTTGCAATGTTCTATCAGAGCCAAAACTTCCCGAAGGATCAACTTCACTTTCAATTAATCCATTAGCCGAAGCAACAGCGTTTTCGATTATAGTTTCATCATAGACAACACTGACAGGAGAATAATCAAGATAGACCGATTCTCCATCGGCAATATTTCCTGTGGCAATTCTTTTAATTTGCCCCAATTCATAGTTTATCAAATAGTCAATATTAGGAGAATAGATTGTAAAATTTTTATACCATATGGTTATGTTTTGATTTGTTTCAATCAACCCTGAACTTTTAATATTCAGGTTCCCCTGAGTATAATCAATAATATAATCACTGTTCTCGGTATAAACTGTTCCCAGAGAACTATCAGAGGCAACAACAACCGAATCTTCAATTACCGGAATCGATGAAAAGTTATGAGTACCTGACAATATTTTTTGAGTTTTTCGTATATGGCTGACAGCTTGATTTGATTTCACAAAAAAATCATCACTGCTTATTGCACCTTTAAAAAATGAAATATAATCAGTATTAACAAGTTTTATTGATTGATTCATAATATTCGATTGACTGGGTAATGCCTCAAGCAGATAATTTTTTACAAGATTTGTATTCGTATATGACAAAATCATCTCCTAACTGTTAAGGCATGAATATCGGTTATAGATGTTATTTTACTGCCAATAGGCGGGGTTGAATAATTTGCTGTTGCGGTAATTTTTATCCAAAAATAATCAGCACTATTTACAATAGACTTTTGCCAATCCTGAGGCAGGCTTAGATAATCATCCCAAAGAAGAAGCTTCTTTTCTGATGAATCAAAATTAAAATTCCCGCTTGCCGGAGTGAAAGCTCTCCAGTTTGCTCCATCCCAATAACTATAATTAACAGATCCTCCAACTCCGGAAGTGAACAAATTAAAATACAAATATCGGAACTGTTTATTCATCCCCAGATATAAGATATCACCTTCGTTTTTCAGTAGAGAATTTGAAGCAGAGTGAAAGATATCAGCAGTAGTAACGCTGGCGGCTTCTGAGGATAAATCGGCGTAAGTCGATGAATTTGCATCGTAGAGCGTAACAACATCAAATTTTTTAGATGCATTATCCAAAGCTACCGGTGTAGAGAACAGACCGCTTTTACGGCTTACATATTTGAGTTGGTATTCTTCGCTGGAATCAAAAACGGTATAAACGACAAAAGGAACATTCTCTTTAAAAAACAACTGTGGCAAAAATCCTTCATCTGTATCAATTGTAATCAACGCACCCCAATTGGCACTATCATACTCACGGTAATACAAATTATTGTCATCAAAAACAACGCCCAATTTACCATCTTGTGAAAGAGCAACATCAAAATTACTATCTAATTCAGAACCAGAACCTATCAATTGTTTAGTTGACCAACTTCCTCCCGAAAGAGGATAAGATTTCATTGAAATTGATAAAACAGAATCAACCCAGATTGCATATAAATCACTTATGCCAAGTACCAATTTGGAATATACCGAAGATGCACCTGTGGATATAACATCACCATCGTCAGCCGGTCCACTCCCCCAGTTAGCACCGTCATCTGTGGAAGATTTAATACATAGAAATCTGGTGCCAGTATCAATTTTTGTCCAACCAATCCAAAGTTTACCTGAAGATTCAATAACAATCGACGGAAACTTGGCTTCGTTAGCATTATAAACCGTAACC
>JAYEHE010000391.1:0-1956 GCA_034659415.1 Candidatus Zixiibacteriota bacterium
TAATAGTTAACCCCTGAGTTAAAAGAGAGTTTATAAACAAAAATAAGCCTGAAAGGCTTCAACAACAAAACTTACAAATACGCCAAAAGCCACAGGCTGAAAGCCTGAAATAAAGAATATTGGACTATAGGGTTAGTTCTAGTTTAATTGTTTCTTGTTCCATCTTTTCTTTAATGAACCGCCAAGTACAGCCTGTGCCAAATATTTTCGGTAAGACCCGCTTGGTTTATCCTGAACGATGTTGCAGGGCTTGGTGGTCCCGACCAAAAGGTGCGGGATAAATGTGAGAGTTGCACTTTGTTAGTCGTAGTTTTAACGAAGGAATATCAGCCGCCTACTCGATTGTGTTTTCGTGCTTTTATTCTCTTTCTAATATTTCCATTAATTTATGATTCAGATATAATTTTTCCTTGCCTACTTTTATTGAATCCAAAAAGCCTTTTTCTTCAAGTAAGATAAGATAATTACCTACAGTTTTAAGAGTTCCAAGCCCAGCATTAATCAAAAATTGTCTTTTTGTGTAGGGTAATTTGAATATTATTTCTAATAAGTCTTTTGAGTAAACTTTCGGAAGTTCTATTTTAATTTTTTCTGAGGTTATTTCCATTAAAGAAATCACATTTTCTAAACGAATTAAGCCTTTATTAGCTGTTGATTCTATCATATCAAGCATATAAAAGATAAATCCTTCCCAATCATTGTTTTCTGTTATATTCCTTAGTTTCTTATAGTAATCCGTTTTGTTCTTTATAATATAATCGCTAAGATAAATCGCTGGGATGTCTAAAAGTTTTTCCATTTTTAAATATAACAACAAAAGAATCCGTCCTGTTCTTCCATTCCCATCAGAAAATGGGTGAATTGCTTCAAATTGATAGTGCATTATAGCCATTTTAATTAGGGGGTCTAACGAGTCATCCTGATTAATAAATTTCTCAAGATTTGCTAATTTATCTCGAATTATACTTTCTCCAGAAGGCGGAGTATAAATGACTTCTCCATTTGTATTTGAAAGAGTAGTACCAGGTGTTACTCTAATTCCTGAAGAATTCTGTTTTATGCATTGTACTATCTCAATGCAGAGGTTTGTAGTTATAAATGGTAGTGAATCTAATCTGTCAAGGCCTAATGATAATGCTTCTTTATAACTCAAAACTTCTTTTGTGGCAGGGTTGTCGATTTTTTTTTCTACTACTACTGCCTTATATAAATCATCATTAGTAGTTATGATATTTTCAATCTCAGAACTTGCCTTTGCTTCTTGCAAATGTATTGTATCAAGAAAAAGTCTTGGATTTGGTAAGTTCGTCATGGCTCCGTTTAGTTTAGCCAATGCTCTACTTGCTGTGATTGTTTTTAGTAAAATGTTTTTTGTTTCCAATTCAACCAACTTTGGCGGAAGTAAAGGCAAATCATCAAATGGTACTTCTCTTTTAAAATTTCTCATATCTTATCGAAAGTAGTTTTTACACCCATTAATCAAACAAGGGCAAATATAGCAATATTTTACTCTTGTTTCTCTTTTTATGGTAAATTTTACTCTCGTTGGAATTTTTTCGGCATGAAACACAAGGTAGTAATATAGTTAATAGTTTATATTTCTTTAATATTTTTTGAAAAAAGTGTTCTTTACATGCCGATTTGGCGTGTAAAGTACCACTATTAGGATGAGTTCTCGTAAATTCCATCTAATGGATTTTTAAATAATTCGATTTTCTTATTTGATACATGCGTATAAATTTCAGTAGTTTTAATATTTTCCAATAGCTTGTGCCTCCGCTAAAGCTTTCAGCGACACGCGTACGGCTATTCAGAAAAATTTATGGCTCGTATATAATTTATTATCTTCGTTTCTTGAAAGAAAGTAATTATTAGAAGTCCCCTCAAGAAATAAAATAAATTATAAAAAATATTTTCAATATTCAAAATATTTTTTATAATTTATTTTATTTCTTG
>JAYEHE010000392.1:0-8733 GCA_034659415.1 Candidatus Zixiibacteriota bacterium
TAAGAAGAAACCCGCCCAAGCGGACAGGCACCAGACAATGTGTTTCCTGTAAGTAATTGCTATTACTACAGGTCAGTGTCTAGTGTTTTCTGTTGTTCGGACAAATGAGCAAGCTCATAACCCGAAGGTCAGGGGTTCAAACCGACTCCCCGCTACCAAATTTATTAAACCACAACAGGTTACAAGTCTATTGTGGTTTCTTCATGTCCATGATATTTCGTCTTTCTAGCAAATTTTTTTTAAGCAGCTTTATTCAATAGCAAAAGGTTAGAATTTTATCGTATAATAGATCCTGTAGCTTTCTATTGATAGGGGCTTTGATATTAACGTTCTTAAACTTTCTAACAGATAATTCGTGCTTTACTTCATTGTTGATATATTATTTTTAAAACTAAACAAGTCAAAAAGAATCTTAAATTGTTTTAACAACCCTATCAATAAAAAGAGCATTTAGCGCTAAATTTATGCTCTTTTTATGAATCATTTCACCTTTCTACTAATCAAATTGTTAATATGATTTTAACAAAATTAAAGTACAGGTAAAATATTATGAAAAAAGTAGATGTAGCAATCGTTGGTGGTGGACCTGCAGGTCGGGTTATCGTTCATTCATTACATAAAGAAGACCAAAAGTACAGCATTGCTCTATTCAAAGATGAAGAAATTAACGTAAACCGTTGTGCTGTTCCGTACGGTATTAACGGAAAAAAACAGATTGAAAAATATCAAATTGACAATAAACTTATAACAGATTTCGGTGCTGAGCTCATCATTTCTAAAGTTGAAAAAATCAATCCAGAAGAAGATATAGTTATATTAGACGATGGTCGAAAATTTCATTATCAATACCTTGTATTAGCTACTGGAGCAAGTCCATCAATTCCACCTATAAAAGGGGTTGAATTACCGGATGTCGTAACAGTTAGATCGATTGATGATTTATATCAATTGCGAAACAAAGCTACTTCTAAAAAACTAAATAAAGTTATTATAATCGGAGGCGGTTTTATTGGTGTCGAGGTTGCTGCAGAACTTCGAATAATGGGATTTGAAGTAATAATTATTGAAGCAACACCTCAAATATTAGTTCCATCTTGTGAACCAGAGTTTAGTGAACCATTAAGTCAAATTCTAAGAGATAAAGGTATTGATTTAAAAACTAAAATGCGTGTCAATGCCTTCAGGAAAAATAAATCTTCAGAATTGGAAGTACAATTAGAGGATAATTCAGTGCTTTCTTGTGACTTTGCTGTACTTGCAACCGGAGTACAACTCAACACAGATATTGCTGAATCCTCAGGTATAAAAACGAATAATTTTGGTATAATATGTGATGAGTACCAAAGAACAAATTACAAAAATATTTTCACAGCAGGAGATTGTGCAGCAAAAATATCTTATGTTACTGGGCAACAAACCCGGGGTGAATTCGGAACGAATGCAGTTTTCACAGGAAAGATAGTAGCACAAAATATAACAGGTAAAAACAGAATTTTCCATGGTGTGATTAATGCAAATGTTACAAAAATTTTTGATTGGAGTGTAGGGTCAGCGGGTTTAACAGAAAAGATGGCTCTTGATGCCGGATTCGATGTTATTACCGGACAATCTAAAGTTTTAGATAAGTATCCAATGATTGATGGTGTTAGTCATATTCTTACTAAATTAATTTTTGATCGTAAGAGTCATCGTCTTCTGGGAGGATCTATAATGCGTCAAGGAGATGTTGTCGTTGCTAACGTAGATTTTCTTTCACTCGCAATTCAGATGAAAGTCACTTTGGAAGATTTAAAAGTACATCAGTATGCTACTCATCCAGAACTTGCCGCCAAGCCATCAGATAATCTATTTGTTTTTGCTACGCAAGATGCTGAACAAAAAACTTAAAATATGATAGTCTGATCAAAAAATATAACGGTTCTCTCTGACTAATCATTGGGTGACATATTATTATATAGTTAGTTCTTTTGCTATTTTAACCGCCGAATCAATGAACAGGCTTTGCCTGCGAGACTCTGATGGCGCATTTTTTTATTGTATATGAACAAGTTACAAATAGTTCTATTTTAAATGAATATGAAGATTTATGCAAACGACCACGGATGTGTGGGTGAAATGATAAAACTCCACGTTCACTTGTAAGATTCAGCTATTGGCAAGTAGATGCTCACAAATCAGAAAACGGACAACTAGCTTTTCGTAGTATTCGCACCTTGTTTCCCAAACCGCGAAAACAGTCTCAATAACATAAACACTATACATGATATTAAAACACCAAACACTGCCGGATCAAAGCTCTCTATGAGACTATAGGTGTTATCGTCGAAGAATATGATATCAAACTGACTTTTCAGCATTGATATTCCTCGGTACATCAGAGTCAGGATAGTAGCCGAGAGCATGGTAATGAAAATGTGTTTAGTTAGTGTTGCCGATCGTTTTTTCCACAATGCACCTATGATTACTGGTAATATAATCGCCGGTGCCCAGACGTGATATGTAAACAATAGTAAACCAATGATATCTGACCAAAGAATTGCTACCAGAATAGCCGAAACTCCAAGTCCTGCAGTGCAAATGCGAGCCAATTTTAACATGCGGCCGTCACCATTATCTTTCCAACCAAGCTGGTGCTCAAAGAGATCTTTTACGAAAATGGCTGTGGACGAATTTAGGGCAGAGTCTGCCGACGACATCACAGCCATCAACAATGCTCCAATCATTAACCCGCCAATGACCGGATTATGCAATTGATCAATAACCATTGGAAGTGCCTGCTGTGGATCAATATCAGGAAACTGGATACGAGCAAATAGAGCAATAAAAAAGAGTATCACGGGGAAAGTAAGTGCCAGAAAGAAACCAACGCCGGCAATTCCAAGTTTAGTCTCTCTTATATTCTTGCCAACACAATAACGGGTGGCATAACCAGGAGCAAATGTCTCTCCCAGAAGAAAGGCAAGGAAAGTTGTCAGCAAAAACAGCCAACCCTTGCCACCCTCGACCTTGAAGAAGTCAGCTGAAATTTCACGATCTCTTGAAATTTCATCTTGAAAAGCATCCTGCAAGAGTGAAAGATTCAGACGCCTCAGATCACGTCCATCAAGTTCTATCCTATTAGAAAGACGCTTTTTTGTTTGTTCGACAAAATTGACTTCTGCAAAAACGGCTGAATCATAGAAGTCAGGATTGTCCAAAAGACTATTCAGTGCCGCAACCATAGCCCACTTTCCATGCATAGTTGTATCTTCACCAGAGGCAACTTGTTCGATTGCTGCCAGATGCTCTGAATCAAGTTTTGCTCGAATATGTACCGACAAGGGTTCTGGCGATTGGGATAGTTGTATAGCAAATTCAGCAGGTTGGCGAATATCAACAACGCCAAACCGTGATGGCACAAATTTACCAGTATCGGGATTGTACGAGTCTGAGATATCAGGAATACAGAAAGCCAAAGTAATGATAAATCCAACCATCAGGACAATAAACTGAAACAGATCAGTGTGAATAACAGCCATCAACCCGCCTGCGGTGCTATATGTCACTACCATGATTCCGCCTATAAGGATAGCCCATCGTAGCATCTCTTGAGCACCAGCCAAATCTGGGAGAATAGCCGCCGTAACTGTGCCAAAAGCTGCCATCTGTGCAGCAACTATAAATACTGAAAAAAGAAGCGAAAGAATGAGTACAAGAAAGCGTGGACCTTCACCAAACCGATGTCCAAAGTAACCAGCGACAGTGTACAGCTTGGCTTCACGAAATTGCGGGGCTACTACTAATCCTGAGAAAATAAAATGCAAATAACCTCCGGTGGAGACCAATAGCATGAGAATTCCCCATTCGTAGGTTTTGCCAATAGCACCAATGGAATAGCCACCACCAATGACAGTTGCGCCCATAGTACAAAAGAGCAGAAACCAGTTCACGTTGCGACCGGCTACCAAGTAATCGTCGGTTGTGTTAATTTTTTTCACTTTCATCACGCCTTTGACAAAAACGAATAGCATATAACCAATCACAATTGTCCACAGGATTAATCTATCATTCATCCCCTATCTCCTAAAAAATTCAGTTAGTCATTTATTTATTGTATAGCAGTAAGTGACACATCTATTGCTTTCAACAAATGGTTCACATCTTCCTCAGTGATTACTAAAAGAGGAAGAAAACGCATCCACTCGCGAGTTGAGAGCGATGTTTTTACGCCATTATTTGCCATTTCTTTTTGTAAAGCAGCTACAGTTTTTTCTGATGGTAGTTTAAAAGCAACCATCAGCCCTAAACCACGTACTTCACTAATAATGGAATGTTTATCTTTTAGATTATTCAGTCCGTTTATTATCTGTTTAGAGCGTTTAATAACGTTAGTAGTAAGATCACTCTCTCGCATCTGACGCGTTGCTATCAAAGCCGCAACCATAGCCATCGGGTTTCCACCAAATGTACTGCCATCATAACCGGGTTGCATCGCTGAAGAGATATCCTTGTTTGTAACTACGGCTGTGATAGGGTATCCTCCGCCGAAGCTTTTCCCTATTGTTATGATATCAGGGACTACATCATAAACCATAGAAGCAAACCACTGATCTTTCTTTTCAGCAGTACGCCCAAAACCGGTTTGTATTTCATCAACTATCATCACACATCCGTGCTTGTCGCATACTTCTCGTAGTCTTTTCGGGAAATCCCTGTCGGCAGGACGCATACCGGCTTCCTCTCCCTGAACCAATTCCAGAATCACAGTTTTGGCTTTGCCTTCTGCAAAAAGTTTTTCAATAGCGTCAACATCATTGAACTTTACAAAATGAACCCAATCCTCATTATCCAGAAAGAATGGTTTGCGATACTTTGATTCATGGGTCACTGCAACAGCACCATGGGTTCGTCCATGAAAACCACCTTCCATCGCCACCACGCCTTTATTTTTTGTATAAGCCTTCGCTATTTTTAGTGCTTTGTCAACTGCCTCACCTCCGGAGTTTTGCCAATAGAATTGAGTTAGACCGGATGGCATCATCGACCCAATAGTTTTAAAAAATCTTGCACGGGGAATATGAACACGGTCTTCTTTCATGGAAATAAGTTGATTTGCCTGGTTGAAAATACCTAATGCAATTTCGGGGTTGTTCATTCCAAGATTAGTTGCGCTATAATTGCTGTCCATATCCAGATAGGTTTTTCCTGTTGTGTCAGTTATCCACGCTCTATCACCTCTGACAGGTATGATGTCAGCCTCCAAATGAGAAACCGGAATTTTGAACTGTTTATGAAGATCAATAGCCTCATTTGTAGATATTTCGCTATCGTACAACATTGTTGCCAATGATTCAATCTCATCCGGAGAACAAGCATCTATCATAACATCTACGATAACTTCTGCTTGTTTTTCGTTTAGCGGAGTCCTGTTGTCAACGATATCCTTTTTGCACTTATCAATAATCCCTGAAGCTTTGTCTTTAAGAACGATTTCTGCTATTTCGCAAATTCTTTCAAAGTTTGCATTCAAGCGCTCAGGGTGTTCCTTACGATTGTTGATAATACCATTGTAAAGTTTATTTTTATCCATAATTACATCTCCTTTTAAAATAAATTAACTCAATCAATCCACAACAATTCTTGGGATTTCAGAAGGTAAACGGACAAGAGCCTCGTAGTTAAGCAGGTTAGACATGTCACTGAATGAACTAACAGTAATCTGTGACCTTTTTTGTTTCCCGATGATTACAACCTCATCACCTACCTTAGGATCATCCACTTCCGATACGTTAACCAAAAGCATATTCATGTTAACATTACCGACAACTCCAACACGTTTGCCATGAATCAAGACCCTTCCGAGATTACTCAGACTTCGTCTAAAACCATGAAAGTAGCCAATCGGAACAGCCGCTACCTTTAGTTTTCTTTGAGATTGAAACAGAGTGCCATAACCAACAAAATCTCCTCTCGAAACATCCGATAAATCCATGATATGGCTCTTCCAACGAAGAACTCGCTTAAGAGGGTCAACATACCGGTTCTTTGGATGTTCACTACCGCGAAGGATATATTGCATCTCGGTTTCTCTGCTGGGCCAGAAACCATACTGAGCTATTCCAATCCTGACCATGTCCATTCTGGTTTCAGGATATGTCAAAGCCGCTGCTGAAGCTGCAGTATGGCGTACCCCAATCTTCAAACCAGTGTTCTCTATAAGAAAACATTGTTTCTCGAATAAACTATGCTGATCAATAATACGCTTATAGTTTGCTATACTTTCTGCACCAGCGAAATGAGTACAGACGCCTTCAACACGAAGACAATCAGAATTCTCAAGAATGATTCTTGCAGCTTGGTCTAATTGTTCTTCATTTAATCCCGTACGATTTAAGCCAGTTTCCAGTTCCAGATGAATCTTGGCAATTTTTTTTTGTCTAAGGGCAATTTTTTTTGCTTGCTCAAGTCGTTCAAGATTGAAAACATAAAAATTGATGTCATTTTCAATTGCCCATTCCAATGCCATATTGTCAACACACCCCATAATCATAATATTACTGTTTTCACTACGAGACTCATATACTCTCAAAGCTTCTTCCGCACTAAAAACAGAAAAGTGACGAATTCCACATCCTTCAGCAAGAGGCACAAATTCTTCTATCCCGTGTCCATATGCATTGCCTTTGACAACAGATGAAAATATAACATTAGGACCTAATTGCTTTTTAATGAAACGTATATTTTTGTTCAGAGCGGACTTACTCAACTCAATGACGGATGAACTAAACTTCATTATTGCTCCAATAATTGAATAATTATTTCGGAAAATACATTTATTCCGGGTTGAATTAAATCATCGGGAAAATCATATTCAGGGTTATGCAAAGCAGGATGGTTTTCACCAGCTCCAAGACCGAAAAGAACACCCTTGTATTTTGATGTAAAATTACCAAAATCTTCAGACCATGCAAAAGGAGTATTCCGGTGATAAAGGTTTATTCCTTCTTTTTGAGCATACTTTTCAATCACTGTAACAATATCAGAATCATTGGTAGTTGAAGGAAACAGTTCGGTACTGTTTATCGTTATTTTTAATCCATACATATTGGCAGTATCTTTTGCAATTGAAGTAGCCTTTTCAATTAAATATTCCATCACATCTTGAGAGTGAGCACGTAATGTTACCATGACGTCACCTTCCCCGGGCGACGTTCCGAAGGCAACTTCACCCACTTTGGCATGTATCACGGTTGCCTGAGCAGGCTTGTGAAGCGAAGTATGGAATTGAGGCATAGAACTTAGCACTTGTATTAACTGAGCAACTGCCAGAGCAGGACTATTTCCCGATTCCGGTTCAGCGGCATGTGATGTTTTTCCCTGTAAATGAATTTTTAGTCCACTGGAGGCTGAGGCAAAGACACCATCCCTTATAATAATCTGCCCTAACGGAAAGCCCGGCAAATTATGAAGAGCCAAAACATAGTCAGGTTGGATTTGGTCAAACTTGGAATCGCTTAATACTTTTTCAGCTCCTTCGCCGGTTTCCTCGGCAGGTTGAAACAGCAACACCACTGATCCTTTCTCAGGTCGATGTGTATGCAAACGTTTGGCAAGTCCGGCAACAATAGCCATGTGTCCGTCATGACCACATTTGTGCGATATACCCGCAATCTTAGATGGGTACGAAATATCTGTCAGGGTCTCTGGGATAGGGAGAGCATCAAGCTCGCAACGAATCATCACTCTCGGACCCTTGTGGCTTCCATCAAAGACAGCGGCAATTCCGTAGCCCCCGATCCCCGTAATTATCTTATCGGGGTTACAACTTTCAAGAAATGAAAGTATTGTTTTGGAAGTGTCTTTTTCCTGTCCTGACAAATCCGGCATGCTGTGCAATAATTTCCTTAGCTCTATGCACTTCATTGTTTGTCGTTGTCCTCCTCTATTGTCTCAACAGCAGGCTCTACTTCCAGAAGTTCTGATTCCGGAAGATTCTCAAGCTCATCGAGTGATGGTGAAACCACTTTTTCTATGTATTTGCCACTCATGAGACGAAGCAATGCCGCATAGTTTAACCGGAACTTGATGGTATCACCTACTTTCAACCCACCTTGTTCATCGCCGATATTTACAACAGCGACATCACTACTGGCACCGGCAATATTATATCCGGAATTAATAGGTGTTAGTCCGGTAATTTCTGTATCCAATTGACCAACGCTTACTAACGCTCGATAACCTCTCTGCCCCGGAGATAAATCTTCACCAACTTGTTCTGATTCAAAAGGCGCTATTGAGATAGTTTCCGCAAGTGGTACCAGTCCTTTTTCTTTGATTTCTGCAATCTCTGCTTCAAGAATGACGGCATCATCTTTTAACCCGGGTAAGGTTCCACCATTGACTAAATCTGTCCCAAGAAAAATTGCTTCACCAATGCGAAAATGATTGATTGCTTTTGGTAATGAACCTTCTAATAGTAGTGGAAGTACTGCTGAAGAACCTGCGGAGATTAGTTGCAATTTGCGTTTGAACTTTAGTTCCAGAAGCTCATGGTATAGAGCAAGCTGTGTAAATTGGTCAATATTTGGAACTGCTCCAGCCAAACACCCAAGGTTAGCCCCAATACCAATAACTTCTATGTTGGACAACTCAAAAACAGTTTCATAGAACTTTATTAAAGACCCCGGAAGAATACCTTCTCTTAAATCTCCAAGTTCAATCATAATAATGATACTATGTTTTTTGTTTAGTAGC
>JAYEHE010000393.1:0-1947 GCA_034659415.1 Candidatus Zixiibacteriota bacterium
CAGTTGAAGTTAAAGGCGGCAATGAAAAATCTATCCCTTCCGGTCTCAAATCTTTCATTCGTCAATATCATCCCCAAAAAGCGTTTGTCTTGAATTGGTCAATTGTTCAAGAATTGGAATATCAAGGTTGCGCTGTTTATTTCCGCCCGCTTTGGTTCGCAGATAGGATTTAGAGATTTTTTAAAGAACAAGATTTATATCTTTGGAATTCACTCTTTAGAGTGTCTGTCATCCTGAGCACCGTTGGCTCCATACTTCTATGTGGAGCCATTTGCGATTTCAAACTGGAGTTCACTCTTTAAAGTGTAGAATTTTACAGACTAAAGTCTGAACTCCGGATTTTCAAACCCTCAAATTTTCATTTAAGAGTTTTTCTAAATTTACCTTTTTCTTTTGTCATCCTGAATCCATTCGACAAGCTCAGGACAGGCTTGTTTCAGGATCTTTTATATATTAGGCAATGTCTTGATTTATTTCACAGAATTGAGAGTAGCAGATAACAGATTCTGAAATAAATTCAGAATGACATTCAAAAAGATAAACTTGGAAAAATTGGGAAGAGAGAAAGTGAAGTGCGAACATCAACTTTCTCTCAAAATTTTAAGCACAAAGGCGCAATGCGAGTGCTTTCAGACACTCGCGCTGGGAAACATCCTCTCCTCTTTCAAGGTAATGGATACTTCCCTTAAAGACACCATCAGAATTTTCTTTCTGAATAGTGTCTTTGCTTCCACGATAATCGCTGAAAATTTCAGCGATTATCTCCAGACCGAGCTCTTCGCAAAACTTCTGCCACTCCAGCAATTTTGCCGAATCACCATAAAGAATTATGGCATGCGTGGCATGTTTGCAAATCTCTCGGTTCTCGTCACTGGTTCATCCGCCCACATCAATTAGTGTGAGCGGCAACTCACAGTTTTTCACCGAATCGGCGATCCTCCGAACGAATTCCGGAGAAAACTGCGACTTGTAACTGTCTTTGCACTGCTTTGCCAACTCGGCATCGTGCTCAACAGTTTTCTGGAACCAGCTTCCTTCGCCGTCCGGACACGCCGTAATTATATACGGATACGGCGCGTCCAGAATCTGGCGAATCGCTTGCTTTATTCCTTCGCGAAATACGGACTTCCCCGAATGAGGCGGTCCGCAAATTATTACCTTCATCTAATCACCTCTTTTTAGTAAACTAAAACATAATAACCTTTTAATATTCTTCAACCTTGTGGAAAAATAACACGCATAGAGTTCTCTATAAAGTCGAACAATATTATTATCTAAATTAATTCACACTACTAACTATTTTGTCATTCTAGACAATGTCATACTAAATCCATTCAACAAACTCAGGACAAACTTATTTCAGTATTGTTTCAGAATCTATCATATATTGCGTTAAATAGAACCTACAAATCATTAAAAATTTTGGTTGAATTTTAAACAGTATTATTGTTCTTATCTAACTAAAAAGAGGCAATAAGATTAATTTTTTTCAAAGTACCATTTACCTTCAATCTTTTGATTCAAGACATTTTCAAACTCGCAAAATATTTGTGAACTTGAAAATAGGGCGGAGGAAAGAAAAGTGCGTCTTTCCTCCAAACTTTAAAAGTGCTTAGTCTACCAGGTCACCAACCTGGTAGTTGCCGCCGTGGGCGACGGCAACGACATACTTTGACAATTTTGGGTCAAAGCATGCCACTGCTCCGTAGAGATGTCCCAGCGCGTGCGCTAGAACCATCCCTACTGGCAGTGATGCTGGACCGTTGATCTTGATCAACGGACCGCCAGAGAGCTCACCGCTCTCCACCATCTCGTCAAGACCTAGATTCTACTCTGAAGCCGAACACTATGGTAAAATAGAAAGGAAATTTTTAATAAAAATTATGATGAAAAAAAAGTAGTAAAAAGTATAGTCATCTTGTAAAAAGCGAACGAAATGAAATTGCG
>JAYEHE010000394.1:0-1944 GCA_034659415.1 Candidatus Zixiibacteriota bacterium
AATCAAACCGTTAAACATTGCTCCGTTTAACCGAAGCAATTAAACAAACATAAAAATAGAGGATAGCCCAAAAAGGGCTAAGAAGTCAAGCTCTTTTTCCAAGAAACATTTTAATTTTGTCAAAATATAGACATAAATAAACGCTCTATTGTTTAATTATTTTGCGTTTCAAAAAAGAATTCATACGAATTTTTTTTTCTATTTCGCTAACTTCATTAACAAATTCTGGTCGCATAATCTGCGAATGAAAACAGAATGAAAACTTTTTTTCAAATGCTTTTTTAATTTTTTCGGTAACAATCCGGAAATTATCACCCGTAACTTGTTGGCAACCAATAAAATTATTAGCTATCACATCTATGGCGGGATGTTTGACTATCCCATTTATTTTAATTGAACCATGCTGAATAATCACATTACCGAACTTTCTTTGAGCTGATGCTATTATTTTTTTTTGATTTGATATTATCTCATATTTTGCAAATGAATCAAAACAGGGAGCTTTATGAAAAAAATCTTTAACAACATTAGATCGAGAACTTTTTTTCACAAATTCTGAATCAATATCCATTTCTTTCAAAAATAGCATTAATGCTTTTGTAATATTCGCATTAAGAATATTTAAATGTGTGGGATCCGATATCTCATTATTTTTCACAACCAGAGAATAAGTCAGCTCGCTTTCATCATGAAAAATAGCTCTTCCGCCAGTAATTCGCCTAATAACCGGAGTTGTATCTAAATTTCCAAAATTGACTGCTTTTTGTTCGTTCTGATTAACACCAATTGTAATCCCTCCTGGCGACCAACTATAAAGCCTGAGAAAAAAACATGATTCATATTCAGTTGATTTTTGCAACATCCATTCATCAAAAGCCATATTAAAATAAGAATCTTTCGCATAATGCTCAAAAAACAGATAATTCATGATATTAAATTAGTTAATTAGAAATAATTATTCAAGTACGGATAGAACAAAAGAACGTTATTTCAAATAAATCATTTTTTTAGATAAAGTTATATCAGATGTGTTCAAACGATAAAAATAAACGCCACTTGGCAAATTACTGTTATTCTTATCCTTACCATCCCATGAGAAATGAAATCTTCCCGGCTTCAACCAACCTTCGGAAATAGTGTAAATTCTCTCCCCTAATAGATTATAAATCGCCAAATCTCCTTCAATCTGATAAGGGATATTAAAACTTATAATAGTTTCACTGTTGAAAGGATTAGGATAATTTTGAAAAAGAGCAAATTCATCCGGAAGAGTTCTGCTTTCGTCTTCTGAAATTCCGGTATGTAAATCATCGCATATATCACCAATGCCATTGGAATTTGTATCTGCCTGGTCAGGATTGTATAATTCCACACAATTATCACTATTATCTAATACATGCAACAATGGTGGGATACAACCGGTAAAACTATTTTCCGAATCTCCAAAACCATCTTCGTCCAGATCTTCATACCAAATTGTATTTGGATTTATTAAAGAATCACTGTCATTACAATCTGAATTGTTTCTTACATATCCTGTTGGTTGAGTACAATTGGATAATTTTTCAGAAAGGTCACCGAAATTATCCTCATCGCTGTCTAAGTACCATAAAGTGTTCGGATTGATAGTTTCATCGCTATCATCACAATCTAAATTGTTTCTGACATGCCCTGCTGGTTGAGTACAACTGGATAATTCTTCAGAAGGGTCACCGAAATTATCACCATCGCTGTCTAAGTACCATAAAGTGTTCGGATTAATAGTTTCATCGCTATCATCACAATCTAAATTGTTTCTGACATGCCCTGCTGGTTGAGTACAATTGGATAATTCTTCAGAAGGGTCACCGAAATTATCACCATCGCCGTCTAAATACCAGATTTTTGGAGCACCAATATCACCATTACTATCATCGCAATCATCTGAATTGATTACATGTCCAT
>JAYEHE010000395.1:0-8668 GCA_034659415.1 Candidatus Zixiibacteriota bacterium
AGCCGCTGGATACAACACATTTGTTTGCGGTAATATAGGTCTTCCGTTTTGTGAGGTTGCAGATAAGATAAACAAGGATGATATTGCGGTAGTTGAAATATCTACTTTTCAATTAGAAGCGATTGAGGATTTTAAGCCACATGTTGCAGTTATATTAAATCTTTCGCCAGACCATCTTGATCGCCATGG
The DNA here is from genome assembly GCA_034659415.1 of Candidatus Zixiibacteriota bacterium. Taxonomy (GTDB): domain Bacteria; phylum Zixibacteria; class MSB-5A5; order GN15; family FEB-12; genus QNAD01. Next base: position 190 of record JAYEHE010000395.1, read on the forward strand.
TTCTTTTAATGCCTATAAAGCTTTGAAATACCGTATTGCTGAGAATCAAACCGATACTGAATTTCTTGTTTTGAATGACGAAGATAAATTGCTAGTAGCAGATGACATTAAATCTGGTGCGGAAAAGTTATTTTTTACGACAAAAGATAAATCTGAGATGAGAGTATTTGTTTCAGATACTAAATTAGTATCAAATCTTGATAGTAAAAAACAAAATATAATTGATATAAATGAAATATTGATTCAAGGTCCTCATAATTTACAAAATGCAGTTGCGGCAGTTTGTGTTTCATCTATTTTTAAAATTGATTCTAAAATTATAAAAAATGTATTAAGTACATTTAGTGGGGTTGAGCATCGTCTGGAAAAGATAGGGCAAGTTGCCGGAGTTAATTTTGTAAATGATTCCAAGGCAACTAATGTGGAATCTGTCTGTTATGCAATTAGATCAGTAGCTAAGCCGATTTATTTAATTGCCGGTGGTCGTGATAAGGGGGCACCCTATGATAAGATTGCAGAAATTGGAAAAGATAAAATCAAAGAAATTTATGCAATAGGCGAAGCCAAAGAGAAGATTTTCGAACAGCTTGGGAAAACTATTCCGGTACATTTAATTGATAGCTTGGAAGATGCTGTTCAACTCAGTTTTGAAAAAGCGACACCCGGAGGAACGGTTTTATTATCTCCCGGATGTGCCAGTTTTGATATGTTTGAAAATTACGAACATCGAGGACAGATATTTAAAGAAGCGGTAGCTTCTTTGAAAGGCAAAAGGGATGAAAAAGTTAACAGCTGATAAAAAAATAAGAGAACAGCTGTTTACCGCTTACATTATAATTATTGTAATTGGATTGGTAATGATATATTCGACTTCGTCGGTTATGGCTGAGAGTAGGTTTGGTTCCAATTTTTATTTTCTGAAAAACCAGTTTTTCTGGGTGTTGGTTTCGATGTTTGCAATTTGGATAATCAATAAAGTAGATTTAAAAAAAATAGCCATCTACAGTGCTCCATCTCTTTTTGGAATTATGTTACTTTTATTATTGGTTTTTTTAATGCCGACTCGCAACGGTTCTCATCGCTGGCTCATACTTGGTCCTTTTACTATGCAACCATCAGAATTGTTTAAATTGTTTATGATATTTTATCTTGCCTTTTCCTTGTCAAATCCAAAAAGAAATTTATCAGATTGGAAACAGTTGTTATTTCCCTATGTACCGTTGCTTGGGTTAGGGATGATGCTTATTGTTCTTGAACCTGATTTGGGAACAGTTTTGGTAATAGCTATTACAGCAATAAGTATTTTCTTTTTAGCAGGAGCAAAGTTGAAGCATATGATTTTCGGGCTTGCTCCGATGGTTATGGGTGCACTGGTTTTGGTGTTTGGCTTGGGATATAAAAAAGCTCGGATAATGGATTTTATAGCATCGATTGGTAATCCGTTATTGGGTAGTTATCAATCTAAACAAGCCGCATTAACTCTGGGTGCGGGTGGTATTACCGGAGCCGGTCTGGGAGATGGACGACAGAAATTATTTTTCCTGCCTTATCCTCATACTGATTTTATCTTTGCCTCCATCGGGGAAGAGATGGGTTTGATTGGTCTTCTGTCTATTTTATCTATTCTGTTTTTCATTTTATGGAAAGGGTTAAAAGTTGCCTCTATGCAACCGGACAAATTTGGATTCCTGTTAGCGGCAGGCATGACTATATCACTATTTATAAATATTGCAATTAATCTGGGAGTCGTTTGTAGTATTCTTCCGGTTACAGGACTGCCTCTGCCGTTTATTTCATATGGTGGGTCATCGTTGTTGATATCAAGTGCGGCAATTGGCGTATTGCTAAATTTATCACGTAGAGTGGTAGTAAAAAGATGAATATGGATTCTGTTAAAATTATATTTGCCGGAGGTGGCACTGGCGGGCATTTATATCCGGCTATTGCTATTGCTGATAAAATTAAAGAGTTGCTTGCAAATAAAGTTGAAGCAGAGATTTTGTTTATTGGGACAAAAAGAGGCTTGGAGTATAGAATAAAAGATAAATTAAATTATCCTCTTGAGACATTAAGTATAAGAGGCATTGCTCGCTCATTTACTTTGAAAAACCTGCTTGTTCCATTTGCAATAATCAGCTCACTTTGGAAAATGAATTCGATTATGAATAGGTTTAAGCCGGACTTGGTTGTTGGTACTGGCGGTTATGTATGCTGGCCTGTTGTTAGTACAGCTTATAGAAAAAATGTTCCGGCTGTATTGCAGGAACAAAATTCCTACCCCGGTTTGTCTATAAGAAAATTAGCTTCGAAAGTACAGAAAATATATCTTGGATTTGAAAGAGCCAAAGATTGGTTTAAGACCGATGCGGAAATTATTGTAACCGGAAATCCAATAAGGTCTGATATTTCAAAAGGGGATAGTGCAAAAACATTGCAACGGCAGAATTTATCACTTGAGAAAAAGACGATTCTCATTCTTGGTGGTTCTCAAGGTGCGAGGGCAATTAATAATTCTGTTTTAAAAAGTTTGAAAAATGAAAATATTAAAGATGGCTATCAAATTTTATGGCAGACGGGAAAAAGGGGTTACACGGATGTAACTAATCAATTAGGCAATAAGGCTAATTGCTCCCTTTTTCCGTTTGCCCATGATATGCACAATATTTACGCTACTGCAGACTTGGTTATTGCTCGTGCCGGAGCATTAACATTAGCCGAGCTTATCGCCTGCAAATTACCATCGATTCTTATCCCCTATCCGTTTGCGGCAGGTGAACATCAGAAAAAGAATGCCCAGTTTTTGGTTGATAGTAAAATGGCAGTAATGGTTGAAGAGAAAGATTTGGATCAAACAGATATTATTGAAAAAGCTGTCTCAATTTTGAGTAGTGATGAAAATGATAGTATTAAGAAAAACTTAGAAAATTACATAGCTGGGAAAAAACCGGCGGTTGATTTAATAGCTGAAGATATAATTGAAATTATTAATAAAAATAAATTAGCGGAGAAAAAGATTGCATCTTGAATGTACACCTATTGAACAAATTGAAAATTTTGGATGTGAAACAATAATGTTCGGAAAAATAAAAAAATTATACTTTGTCGGCATCGGCGGGGCGGGGATGTCGGGTATTGCTGAGATATTACACAATCTTGGTTACACTATTAAAGGTTCCGACAACACTCCGTCATCGGTAACTGAGTATCTTCACAACCTTGGGATTACAATCTACAACAAACAGATTGCAGATAACGTTTCAGACGTTGATGTTGTTATAATTTCATCAGCGATAAGTAAAGATAATCCGGAAGTTAAAAAAGCAAATGAGTTGGGAATTCCTGTTATCAAACGGGCGGAGATGCTTGGAGAGTTAATGCGATTGAAATTCTCAATCGGTGTTGCCGGTACTCATGGGAAAACATCTACAACTTCGATGATTGGAAGGATTGTTCAGTTAGCTGATTTAAAACCTACTATAATTGTGGGTGGTATTGTTGCCGAACTTGGTACTGGTGCTTCATTGGGGAATGGTGATTATTTAATTGCGGAAGCGGACGAATATGATAAATCATTTTTGGCGATGTATCCATCGATTGCTGTCATCACCAATCTTGAGGCTGATCATTTGGATTGTTATGATAGCTTTGAAGATTTGAAAAACTCATTTTTGTCATTTATGAACCGTGTACCATTTTATGGTTCTGTAATTCTTTCTGCAGATGATGAAAATTTGATGAAACTCAGGCCGTATTTGAATAGACCCAGTAGCACTTTTGGCTTTACTGCCGAGTCTGATTATAGAGCCGTTAACGTAAAGTCAGCTAACGGGCAATCTGTATTTTCTGTTTACCATAATGAAGATTTGCTTGGAGAAGTGGTTCTAAATGTACCCGGTCGTTATAATGTCAGTAATGCTTTAGCCGCTATTGCAACCTGCCACCAAATTGAAATACCATTTGAAGTTATTGCAGATGCTTTAAGGCAATTTAAAGGCGTTGGGCGGAGGTTTGAAAAGATTGCTGAAATAAATGATATTTTGTTTTTTGATGATTATGCTCATCACCCAACTGAAGTAAAAGCTACTCTTGAGATGGCAAAAAATGAATATAAGCGAAGAATAATTGTTGTCTTTCAACCTCATTTGTTCAGCCGTACAAAAGAATTTGCTGAAAAATTTGCAGAGGTTTTAGCTATAGCGGATAAGTGTATTCTGACTGATATTTATCCTGCCCGTGAAAAGCCGATAGAAGGCATCACTTCCGAATTAATTATTAAATATGCCAATGAGATGAAGATTGGTGATTTTGAATATGTTGGTAAAAAAAGAAATGCACCGGATAAAGTTTTAGAAATTGCTCAATCGGGTGATTTAATTATCATAATGGGTGCAGGTTCTATTACACATATAAAAAATGAAATTTCTGAAGGGTTGCGTATAATTGATTAAGCTTGATTTAAAATATAGATTAATTGCACTTGGTGTTATCGTTATTGCGTTGGTGATGATGATATCAATAAATTATACCGATGCTTTCCAACTCGAGAGAGTTTATCTCGATGGTAAAGAACTTACTGATTGGGGAGAAGAATTAGATGGTATTGATTCTGGTGTTACGATTAAACAGTCTTTGGAATCAGCCGCAAAATCTATGTTGAGTAAAAAAGGTATTTTCAGGATTGATATGGCAATCAGAACTCCTAATGAAATCGAAATTATGACTAACGATTTTAAACCGTTTTGTTTTGTGTTGGATAAAAGCAGAGGTGAACTTTTGGGGTTGAATGAAAATGGAAGGATTATTCCACTTACAAACAATGACATAGATTGGGAGTGTCCTGTAATTACCGGTGTGAAAGTTAAGAAAATATTTCATCGTTCTGAAAATGTACGCCTGGTTGTTCTTTTAGACGAATTAAAAGAATTACATGACAATCATCTGGATTTGTTTAGAACAATAGAAGAGATAGATATCAGTAATGATAAATATGTTAAGGTTCAACCGGATGGGTTGGATTATTATTTAAAAATAAGACCTGATAATTTTAATAAAGACATGGAACGTTTTGTTGAATTTATGGAAAATTATTATCCGGAAACAGAGTATATTCGTTCTATTAATTTTTGCAACGATAAAATGATTGTTTGCCAGGAGTAAAGATATAGATGGCATCTGAAAATATTAGAGCGGTTCTCGATATCGGAACAACTAAAATTACGGTTCTTGTAGGTGAGATGGATGAGGAAGGTGGTATCTATATCATCGGCCACGGAATTTCACCTGCTGAAGGATTACGGCGGGGAGTGGTTGTTGATATGGATAAAACTGTTAAATCTATTAACAAAGCAATTGAAGACGCTCAACTTGTTTCAGGAACGGAAATAGATTCTGTTGCGGTCAGTATATCAGGGGAACATATTCGTTCAATAAACAGTCATGGCGTGATTGCCGTTAGTCGTTCCGATAATGAAATAACATCAAGTGATGTTAACCGTGCAATTGATGCGGCACGAACAGTTGCTATTCCAGTTGACCGAGAAATTATTCATGTTATACCTCAGGAATATTCTGTCGATGATCAGGGTGGAATTAAAGATCCGATCGGAATGAGTGGGGTGAGATTGGAAGTAGAAGCACATCTGGTGACTGCATCGGTAACTACTGCAAAAAATATTTATAGAGCTTTAGAAAGATGTCACCTTAATGTTGATCATATTGTGTTGGAAGCATTAGCTCAATCACAGGTTTTACTAAGTGAAAGTGACATGGAAATTGGAGTCGTTTTACTCGATATTGGCGGGGATATTACAAATATTGCCGTATTTCACGATGGTGCTATTAGGCATACCGGAGTCATTTCTTTAGGTTCCAGAAATATTACGAATGATATAGCAATTGGTTTACGAACACCATTAAAACATGCTAAAGAATTAAAAATAATGCATGGTTGTGCATTGGCTTCAATGGTTAATCCCGAAGATTTAATTGATGTTCCAACAGCTGACGGAAGTAAATCCAAGGAAGTATCGCGACATGTATTAGCATCGATAATTGAACCGCGTATGGAAGAAATAATGTCGTTAGTGCTTAGAGAAATTAAAAGAGCAAATATAACGGACTTGCTTACGGGAGGATTGATATTATCAGGTGGTGGCTCTATGCTGTCAGGGACAGTTGAGTTAGCTGAACAGTTGTTTGATTTACCGGTTAGAAAAGGAATCCCTGCCAATATTGCTCATATTCCGGATGAACTGCAAACCTGCCAGTATTCTACTGCGCATGGGTTGCTTGTATATAGTTTTAATAATGAACCTATTACATACGGTCATAAAGGAAAAGTAAAAGGCTGGATGAAAAAGTTTGAAGATTGGGTTACAAAGAAATTTTAATATGTGTTTATGGAGGAACCATTCATGCTGAACGAAAAACATAACTTCAATTTCTCCGAAGACTTTACTAATTATGCCAAAATTAAAGTCGTGGGAGTAGGCGGCGGTGGTGGCAATGCTGTCAATCGAATGATTGAAGCAAAGTTAAAAGGGGTTGAGTTTGTTGCAATCAATACAGACGCACAAGTTCTTGACCAATCCTTAGCACCAACCAAAGTTCAAATTGGCAGAGGAATTACAGACGGTCTTGGAGCCGGTGCCAATTCTGAGGTTGGGAAAAAAGCTATCGATGAAAACCGTGAAGAAGTAGTTGAAGCGATTGGAAAACCAAATATGGTTTTTATTACCGCTGGTATGGGCGGGGGAACCGGAACCGGTGCCGCTCCGGTGGTTGCCGAAATTGCCAAAGCGGCAGGGGCATTAACAGTTGCTGTTGTTACCAAGCCTTTCCGGTTTGAAGGCGGCAAACGAATTAAACGGGCGGAAGCCGGCTTACAGGAATTATTTACTAAAGCGGATACAATGATAACAATTCCAAATGAACGCTTATTGGAAATTGTTGATAAGAAAACAAAATTAACCGATGCCTTTGCGACTGCAGATGAAGTTTTACATCAGGCAACTAAAGGTATTTCTGATTTAATTACTATTCCTGGACTTATCAACTGCGATTTTGCCGATGTTCGTACTGTTATGATAGAAAGAGGAGATGCACTGATGGGTACCGGATATGCTGAAGGTGATGAAAGAGCAATCGATGCCGCACATCAGGCTATTTCTTCACCTCTTTTAGGAAATGTATCAATAGGTGGTGCAAAAGGTGTTCTGATTAATGTTACCGGCGGGGAAGATATGACATTGTTTGATGTTAATACCGCTACATCGGAAATTTATGAAGCCGCCGGAGAAGATGCTAATATTATTTTTGGTGCCGTTATTGATCCCAGCATGAATGAAAAGATGCGTGTTACAGTTATAGCTACCGGGTTTAATAGTAGTAGCGAACAGAAAATAAAAAAGAGTGAAAAGATAAATGTCGAACCGAATGGAAAACCGGTTTCAAGATTTACCGAACAAACAGTTATGTCTTTCAAACAGGAATCGAAAAAGTCTGATCCGGAAAAAACGTTTGCGGCAATGGATTCCCAATTGAAAAATGATGAACCATTATACCAAACTGAAGAAGAAGCTTCGCACCATAAAACAAAAAATCGAATTCCGTTGTTTTCCGGCGAGGATAGAACTATCCCTGCTTATATCAGAAGGCTCGAAAACAACTAACACACACATTGTGTGTTTGATACACATTGTGTGCTTGATACACATTGTGTGCTTGATACACATTGTGTGCTTGATACACATTGTGTAGCAGTCTGTTTAAAGATGCTACTTGAAATAGTGTATTAGTTTGCAACATGTAAGGAACAAAATGAATATAGGAACTAATCTAATTTATATCTAAACAAGGAGGTGGAAAATAAAGGAAAATATTTTTTTGTAACCCATTAAATTGGTTCTTCTGGTGCCGTTGGTTAAACTACCCCCCGGCGGCACTTTTTTATGTGAGCAATTTCAATATTGTATGCATGCTATGCCGCGTCCCAAAATAACCATTTCAGTTGACATATCCATCTATATGTACGCGTTGCCTCAAAGTATGGTAGCATGAAAGGTTTTAGTGAATTAGCAAATATCTTATTTGAAGATATGAATAATAATTAGCTTAGTGTGGAGAGGGAAATGTTTCCCTCTCCTTTTCTAACCCCCCTGCAACTAATCCCTGATTCTCTTGTACAATCATTAGTTGAAATATTTATAATTATGAAGAGTCTTTATTGGAGTGATTTTTTTTAAACAAGACAAAGAGAACCTGGATTCCTGTTTTCACAGGAATGACAAGAGGGCAGGAATGACAAGAGGGGGCAGGAATGACAAGAGGGTGCAGGAATGACAAGAGGAGGCAGGAATGACAATAAAAGTAGGAATGATACTTATTGGGATGAGGCTACTCTAATATTGTATAATATCAAGAGATAATATGTCACCCCTGCGAAAGCAGGGGTCCAGGTTAAATAAAATGAAACAATATT
>JAYEHE010000396.1:0-1928 GCA_034659415.1 Candidatus Zixiibacteriota bacterium
TCTAACAATAGAATCAATATACTGCTTCAGGAAGAACGCGTGGAAATTGACCGTATTCTGAGAGCTATTACTAAAGAAATAGGCATCAGGAAAGATGCCCTTATTGAAAATTGTCGATTAACAGGAATAATTGATTCGCTACATGCCTCAGCAGGATTTTCAAATATTATCAACGGAAATAAGCCGTCAATAAGTGAAAGAAAAGCATCATTTGATTTTAAAAATATAAAGCACCCGCTATTAATTACTCAATTAGGTTCTCCTGAAAAAGTTGTGGCTAATTCTTTAAGCCTTGATGAAAACAGGCAAGTGATACTTGTTACCGGACCTAATACAGGCGGCAAAACAATCAGCTTGAAAACAATTGGTCTTTCATTATTGATGGTTCAATCCGGTCTGCATATTGCAACTGATGAAACAAGCGAAGTTGGAGTGTTTGAACATATTTTTGCAGATATCGGCGATGAGCAATCAATTGAGCAATCTCTTTCTACTTTTTCATCACATATAAGAAATATAACTAATGGTCTTTCCGAAGCATCTGAAAATACTTTATTGCTTTATGATGAAATTGGAGTTGGAACAGATCCCAAGGAAGGTTCTGCATTGGCGGAATCGATAATTCTTTATGCTTTGGGAAAGGGTGCTAAGATGTTGGTTACTACTCATTACTCACAACTAAAAACTCTGGCGATGGAATATCCGCAAATTGAAAACGGCTCTTTTGAATTTGACAAGAAGACTCTTTCACCAACTTATATTTTAAGAATAGGTCTCCCTGGTTCTTCGTATGCGGTTGAGATTGCAGGCCGAATGGGTATGCCTGATGAAATTTGTAAAAAAGCAATGTCTTTGATAGATAGCGGTGAAAAATCTGTCAGTGCTCTTATTACGTCGCTTGAAGAAGAACTTTTGCAAATAAAAAAAGATAAACAAAAGCTAACTGAACGATTGGACCACGCTAAAGAGCTTGAAGAATTTTACAAAGTTCGAGCAGATAAAATAAAAAACGAGGCTGATAAAGAATTAAAAAAAGCACTTTCTGAAACTGAAACATTTTTGGAACAGACAAGAAAAGAGACTGAACATCTCGTTGCTGATATCAGAAATTCCCAAGCTTCAAAAAAATCTCTAAAAGAATTCCACGAGAAACTTAAAAAAAGCGGGACGGAAGTTAAAGCAAGACAGCAAAAACTAACTGAAGAACCTCCTGACAATTCTTCTTTTGCTATAGGGGATGCTGTTCAGATAATTTCTCTTAATCAAAAAGGAGAGATTGAAGAAATTATCGGCAAAGAAAAAGCTCAAATTAGGATAGGACAAATAATCACAACAGTTGAATTAAGGAATCTCAGGAAAATTAATAAATCCGCACCCGCAAAAAAACAAAGTATTAAAACTGCTAATTTTAATATTGAAGATGTCGAATCAAACCAAATCCATCTTCGAGGAATGACTGCCGACGAAGCTATTGAAGCTTTAGAGCGATTCCTTGATAGGGCAGTTATTGTCGGATTTGAGCAGATTTATATTGTCCATGGAAAAGGAACCGGGAAATTAAGGAATGTGTTAACCAAATATTTGAAAGCACGCACAGAAGTTGCCACTTTGAGATTGGGTGATTTTAACGAGGGTGGTGCGGGTGTTACAGTTGTTAAATTGAGAATTTAGATGATACCTCAGGAAACGATCGAACAAATAAGAGAAGCTACCGATATTGTACAGCTTATCGGAGAATATCTGCGTCTTAAAAAAAGAGGACGCAACGCAATCGCTTTGTGTCCATTTCATACCGAAAAAACACCCTCCTTTAATGTTTCCTCAGACAAACAAATATTTCATTGTTTCGGATGTGGTAAGGGTGGTAATGTTTATACTTTTCTTATGGAACATGAAAAAATGAGTTTTATCGAAGCTGTTAAATTTCT
>JAYEHE010000397.1:0-1925 GCA_034659415.1 Candidatus Zixiibacteriota bacterium
AATTACTTGAATCAGACCTTCCTCCTCTGGCTAAAATAGATATTATAAATATTGAAGATATTAAAATCAAAAATGACAAAAATTTTATAATTAAAACCAGTCAAGCTGTTGAAACTGCTAATACTTTAATATCTCCCGATATTGCTACTTGTGATAAATGTCTTGAAGAGTTATTCAACCCTGATGACAGACGATATCAGTACCCGTTTATCAATTGCACCAATTGTGGTCCTCGTTATACTATTATTGATAGCATCCCCTATGACCGCCCATTTACTTCGATGAAAATATTCCCTATGTGTGAAGCTTGCAGCAAAGAATACAATGATCCAACCAATCGTCGTTTTCATGCACAACCTAACGCCTGTCACGACTGTGGACCAAAAATCTATCTACATGATGGCAATAGTTATATCGATTCTAAAAATCCTATTGGTGATGCAATCAAGAAATTAAAAGAAGGCAAAATAATTGCTGTAAGAGGAGTCGGCGGTTTCCACTTAGCAGTAGATGCAAAAAATGACAATGCAGTAAAATTACTTCGCAAAAGGAAACAAAGAGAAGAAAAACCACTGGCAATAATGGCTAAGGATACTGCAACCATATCGAAATATTGTGATATTAACAAACAGGAGATTGGATTACTAAAACATCATTCACGACCAATTGTACTTCTTCGAAAATCAGATGCGGAAAATGATTTATCAGATTATTTGACTCTGAATAATTCATACTATGGGTTTATGCTCCCCTATACCCCCCTTCACTTCCTTCTACTGTCGGAATATTTTGATACTCTGGTAATGACCAGCGGTAATTTATCGGATGAACCGATTGCAATAAGTAATGACGATGCTATTCATCGGTTAAAGGATATTGCGGATATCTTTCTTTTACATGATAGAGAAATTCTCGAACGGTGCGATGATTCAATTGTCAGAGTTGCATCCAATCAAAATCAAATTATCAGACGAGCTAGAGGTTTTGTTCCTCAGCCGATTAAATTACCTTTTAATTTCAAAAAGAATATTTTAGCTGTCGGAACAGAATTGAAAAACTGTATTGCTCTTGGACGTGACAACAATCTTTTCTTAAGCCAACACATTGGAGATTTGGATAATCCCTTAGCATTGGAGTTTTTTGAAAATAGCATTTTACATCTTAAAAATCTGTTACAAATAGAACCGGAAATAATTGCTTGCGATATGCACCCTGAATACCTTTCTACAAAATTCGCACATGCTCAAAAATTACCAACTATCGAAATTCAACATCATCATGCCCATATGGCATCGGTTATGGCGGAGAACAATTACTTTGATCCTGTTATAGGCATTATTCTCGATGGTACCGGATATGGCACAGACTATACAATTTGGGGTGGAGAAATTTTATATGGGGACTCCAAAGAATTCGGCCGTTATGCACATTTACAACAGACAAGAATGCCGGGAGGCACTCAGGCTATCAATCAGCCATGGCGAATGGCTCTGAGTTACCTTTACAATATCTACCAAAATGACCTCATAGATATGGAATTTAATTTTTTGAAAGATATCTCCAAATTGAAAATTGAAACAACTATTCAGATGATTGCTAAAAAACTTAATTCACCTATTACATCAAGTTGCGGAAGACTTTTTGATTCTGTCGCCGCCATATTAAATGTTTGCAATGAAGCAAAATACGAAGCTCAACCGGCAATAGCTCTTGAGATGACAGCCAGCAGAAAATATAAAAAGCTTGAGCAAAACCTCCAATCTATTACAACTGACCAATTCTCAGGCGGAGAGATAAAGTTAAATAATCTTATAATTGATGTTCTTAATATGTTATCTCAGAATAAGCCAATAGAACAAATTGCCGCTGTTTTCCATGTTAATCTTGCTGAATTGTTAATAAATAGTATCTTATCATTAAGAGAA
>JAYEHE010000398.1:0-1914 GCA_034659415.1 Candidatus Zixiibacteriota bacterium
GTTGCAGTAAACTCATTGCCGCAGTGTGTCGCAGCACATGAGCAGTAACGTTTTTCTTTTTTAAACCTAAGTTGAGCGATTCCTAATTGAAAAAAGTACCTCCAGAAGGTATAATATTGACGATAAACAAGGACTAAAAGGTCTTTTTCAATATTAACCCAGGAGGTACTAATAAAATGATAAGAAATTCTTCAGAAAAAAGCAAAATCAGAATCGATAAAATTGGAACAACAACAGACTATCTTACAGCAAGAGGCGGCCTGGCTTTTGTTAACCGTTACATTGAATCAATTAATATTTATCCCATGTTAAAACGGTACTTTGGTTCAATACGGAAAACCTCTAAAGGCTTGCCTATACAGGAATTATTCAAACAGCTATTCTGTTTTTTCATAGATGGAACCAGTCTGCATGTAACAAGATTTGATGATCTATCCAAAGACAGAGGTTATGCTTCGGCAATCGAAACGCCTTTAAAAAAAATGGCCTCATCTGATCAGATAAAACGGTTTTTTACAGCGTTTTCTTTTGTAAGGAATTATCTGTTCCGTAAACTCTTACAGGAATTATTCATATGGCGTCTTAATATTGAAAACCCAGCGGTAATAATGCTTGATTTAGATACGATGGTAATGGCAAATGATGATGCGTTAAAACGTGAAGGAGTGGAACCGACTTACAAAAAGAAAAAAGGATTTCAGCCTTTGCTATTGAAATGGGGGGCATTTGTAGTAGACTCGGTATTCCGGGGAGGCTCTAAAAATTCAAATTATGGAACTACTGTAATAACAATGATGGAGCATATTGTCCGTTTGATTCGTAAAAGATACAGAGAAGATGCGGTAATAATATTAAAGGATGACAGTGGGTTTTATGACCAGAAGAATTTCAAGGTATTTGAAGAGTTGGGTATAGGTCATATAAGCGGCGGTAAGATATACGCTACTATACGTGAATATGTAGAAAACTGTCCGCAGGAACAGTGGGTAAATATAGAAAAAAAGAACCAGACGTGGGAAATATTAGATTTTGGAGATTGCCGGGGAACCTGGGATAAATTCCGCCGGGCAATATTTACACAGCCGTTATATGAAGATAATCAAAAACTTCTGCCGTTTGCCCGGCCCTCCCGAATCTATTACACAAATCTCGGAATGGGAGGAAATATCGATACATTATTGAAAAATGCGGGATTAGAACATTATCTTGACGCTAAAAATATAGTTGAACTTGCTCATCAGCGAGGCGCGGATGAATTGGTACATAGGGCTATAAAAGATTTCGGAACAGAACAACTGCCGTTTAAACGGTTTGAATCCAATACAGCATATTTTTACATAATGGTTGCAGCCTTCAATCTTTTGGAAGCGTTCAAAGAAGACGTGAGCAAAGATGTAATTCCGAAAGTATGCTATGCAACAACATTCCGCAGGAAAATTATTGATATAGCAGCGAAAATTGCGCATACAGGCGGTAAGATAATATTCCGGGTGACTGAAGATACCTGGAAAGCGTTAAATGTGACAATGTTTTGGGACTTATGCAATAAGCCACCTGTTCCTGCTATTCTTTAGCTGCCTGTTAATAAATCTGATTTTTCAAAAACATACACAGGAGAGGTATGCCTATGGCTGTGAATTTCTGCCATTAACAGATCGGAAAGCTCATTTTATCTGTGGAAAACTCTTTATTTTTGGAACCCGCAATATTAATTGCCTTCTATTTGTTTCAATGGGTATAAATTGCTATTATTTGGGTAGTGAAATCAATGAATCGCTCAATTTAGGTTTTATGAATTTCTTAAGTAATTTTCCACAGATCATTCCACTTATTATCCATAACTTTTTTAACGGTTTCAACGTCTCTTTTCCATAAACTTTTTTTCTGTCTTTCGTTTTCTTTTTGCTCCTTTTC
>JAYEHE010000399.1:0-1911 GCA_034659415.1 Candidatus Zixiibacteriota bacterium
AGGAGATTTGGCAATATAACCAGACAATGATTTCAAACAACTTTCTGCTAATGACAAATAATTTTTATTTTCAGTCAGTCGATTTATTTTAATCAAATTTCTAATCATATAAGAGCCGGATGCAGGAACAGCTCCATCTGATTCTTCGCTTGGCCTATAAATCAAGTCATTTAATCCTTCCGGACGAAGATAAAATCTGCTGTTTTTATCCATGAACAATTCAATCGCTCGCTCGGTCATCTTTATAGCCAATTCCAACCATTTATTATTGTTACCGGACGGATCTGTTTCATAAAGATTTAAAAGGCCGTCAACATAAAAGGCGTAATCCTCAAGCATCTGGGTTCGCAAATGATTTCCTTCACGATAAGAATGAGTCAAGTTGGAATTTTTAAATAATATATCATTAACAAAAGTAGCATTGTTGACAGCAGCTTTTAGGTAACGACTATTACCGGTTATTTGATACCCTTTACAAAAAGCTGTTAGTGCCATTCCATTCCATGATGTTAATTGTTTGTCGTCGGTTAAGGGACGAATACGTTTTGAACGAGCAACAAACAGAATATCTTTTGCTTTTTCAATGTTGTTTAAAAAATCTTTTTCATTTTGTGTTGATTTATATCGGAATGATTCTTCGGTAAGATTTAAAATATTTTTCCCTTCGAAATTTCCCTGTGGAGTAACATTATAATATTTAACAAAAGATTCAAAAAGATTCTCTGGTAAAAGATTTTTTATTTCTTCGTAACCCCAGACATAAAATTTACCTTCGTGCCCTTCACTGTCAGCATCTATAGCCGAATAGAAGCCACCAGTTTTATCGGTTATTTCTCTAAGGATAAAATCCAGGGTTCCGGTAACAATATTTAGATATTCTTCATTTCCGGTAATCTGATAAGCTTCAGCATAAACCGATACCAAGAGAGCGTTGTCATAAAGCATCTTTTCAAAATGAGGAATCAGCCACATATTATCGGTTGAATATCTTGCAAAGCCACCCCCAAGTTGATCATAAATTCCACCCCGAGCCATCATCAGAAGTGTTTTTTTTACAGCCTGAAGATAACTTAAATCACCGGAAAGTCGGTAATAGCGGAGCATGTATGATAGTTCTGTGGCGTGTGGAAATTTAGGTGCTTGCCCCAATCCACCGTAAACCGGATCAAAGCTTTGCAGTAATTGTGTAGCACCTTTATCCATAAAATTTTTATTTAATAGTGTAGTTGCAACAGAATTATTGATTCGCTGATTCACCTGTTTAAAAATATTATCCGATGATTCCCAGATTTGTTCTCGCTCGGTTTTATAGGCAGTACTTATTTCAGTAATTAGTTTCTTGAATCCAGGACGACCATAACGATCATCAGGAGGAAAATATGTTCCCGCAAAGAATGGCTTTAAATTTGGTGTAAGAAAAACCGTCATTGGCCAACCGCCATGTCCGGTTAAAGCTGTTGTAAATGACATATAGATTTCATCAAGGTCAGGGCGTTGTTCTCTATCAACTTTGATCGAAATAAAATTTTCATTCAATATCTGTGCTATCTCTTTATTTTCAAAAGATTCCCTTTCCATAACATGACACCAGTGACAGGCAGCGTAGCCAATTGAAAGAAAAATCAACTTATCTTCGCTTTTTGCTTTTTCCAATGCCTCTTCACTCCATGGATACCAGTCAACCGGATTATGGGAATGAGATAAAAGATAAGGTGAATTTTCATTGGCAAGATGATTGGTAAAAGTATGATTAGAATTTTTTTGCATATTTCCAGCTTTCTCTGCACCACAGGCAATAAAGTTAAAAAGTATCAAAGTTGTTAATATTATAAGTCGAAAAATCATTAAAATTCCTCTACATATTATCTTGAACATGTAACAAGATGATTCTAAAAAAGTTCAGGAATTGGG
>JAYEHE010000400.1:0-1906 GCA_034659415.1 Candidatus Zixiibacteriota bacterium
TTAACAAAATAGGCTTCTGTTGAACTTACGTAGCGATGTCCTGCCATGTATTGAACTTGTTTGTGGTGGACGGGGGACCTTGAATCATCACTCACTATGTGTAGCTTGTAACTACACCTAGTACGGGGTTTCTTCGGCTTGTTAGCACAGCTTTGGTTTTGGCGGTTTTGTAGTCCCGATAAATTCGCTGTAAAACGGTGGTGGTGGTTTTTAAAGAAAAAAGGGGAAAGGACGGAAAGCAAGGCGGAGCGGTAGAAAGAAAGTGAGTCATTCCTGAGTAAGACAAAAAGTTCATCCAATCTGGATGAATTTTCAATTATTTTAATACTAATTATTTTTTAAACTTAATCTATATCCCTTTGATATAGTTTATTATTAAACATGTCAACATAATACTTATATAGATATTCAATTGCTATAATAAGTGGTTTCTCAAATTTATTACTCACCAAGTATTCATGTAGATTTCGCAAGGTAAATAAGATGCTAGGGATGTTTCCTAGTGATAATAATTCATAATCTGCTCCATTACTATCTCTATAATCAAAGATTAGGTAATATTTCTTTGTAAATCCATCTTTTCGTTTATTAGAATTAATGAAAACATTTAGGTAATTGAATAGCATATTATAAGTTGAATCTGAAAGTATAACATTAACAAAACTTGAAAACTTTCTATATGATTCATATCCTTCTGGGAAATCAATCGACTTTATAGTATCAGTACTTATAATAATTGATGAAATAGAGTAATCTGAATCGCCTGTATGGGTAATTATGATAAAGTCTGGATAATTGTTATTGTTTAATTCTACATTAATTTGAGAATACGATAAAATTGAACTAACTATGAAAAATAATATTAAAATTAACTTTTTCATTTCGTAATTGTTTTTGGAGATACTCTGCCACTTTTCGGAAGGTTATCAAAGTGATACTCTGAAGGATTATTTGTCACTTTTGCTCTGCTACGATCAATTACATTATTATTGACAGTAAATCCCCATTTTAAGGTTATTAAATTTTGTATCTCTTTCGAACTTGGTTTATACAGAAAAGAAGTATTCCCTTCCCAGACCATATTTTCAGGATTAGATTGTGTTCTTGTAGGCTGATCTGCCATAAATAAATCGAATGGAATTCCGGTTGTATTTTTCCCAATAGCTAAAGGATGCCTCTCATCAGGGTATATTCCTCGTTCATCCCCATCCAAAGCATAACCAGTTTTATATCCTTCATAAGGAGCAAAATCTGTATACTTAGATTGATAAAATCCTGAATTCTCAAATCCTCCTCCAAGATCCACAATACCAAATTCAAATTTTGTAGCTTTTGTCTCAGTATCTTCTTTAGTACTCCACAATGAACCAGAACGAAATGCGGCTATTCCAACTACCTTTCCTCCATCATAAAGATATTCACTATTCCATTCTGATCCAAGATCAATAATTTTTGAATTATTTCCATAATTTTCAACACCCCATCCTTGGTTATGTTTTCCAACTTCAACACCATCAACAAATTCTCTATCAAAATTATCATCTGTTTTTACAATGGTAGTTTCTCCTGTTTCAGAATTCTTAAACACATCATCATCAAGAGCTCCATTTGGATCAATATTTAAAATTGGTTTATTACTAAATGCATGATATGAACTCATCCAGGGTTTATCAACTGGATCAATATTCCATCTCCTTCCCAATCTCGGATCATACTGCCAAAACTCAGCGGTATAACTATTTCCGTTACCACATATTTCGTCATCTTTCTCCTGCCCATTAAACCCAAATCTGTATTCTGAAGGGTTGAACGAACGCCCCAGCATTTCCATCCCAAACGGATAATAATCATTAGCACCAGCAATGTCTGCATTAAAATAATCTACTTGTTGGTTGGCTGAGAGGTC
>JAYEHE010000401.1:0-1902 GCA_034659415.1 Candidatus Zixiibacteriota bacterium
CTTTGAATTTGAATTATGTGACAATATTTTGAAACTCAACTTTAGAGTAAATATTTTGATGATAAATTGTTTGAATAATTCAAAATTCAATCTAAAAGTAGATATTAATAACGTGCCCAATGTTCTCAGTATAGAAAATCCTGAAGGTGATAATGATTATCCAATAATGTCCAAGTTTTATAAATAATCAATATCTATTGATATTATTGGATTATATGCTTATTTCCCGAATATAAGTATTTTATACTTGACTTATATCCTGCAAATAAGTACATAATTGGTATGTTAGCATCAAATCAAGAGATATTCTCGATACTAAGGCAATATAATCCTTGGTGGGAAACCAGTAAAGTTCCAGATATCCCTAAATGGGAGAGAGTAGCTTTTAAGGAATTATTCTCATGGATTTATAACCCACCTACACACCGTGCTGTTATTTTAAGTGGTGCCAGACAGACAGGAAAGACGACCTTATTTTTACAAGCTATCCAATCATTACTTGAGAAAGGTGTTAAACCAGAACAAATATTATATGCTACATTTGATCATCCTATTTTGAAATTAATTAGGTTAGATGAACTAATCAAATTTTGGCGAGAAATATATCCAGCATCATCTCAAACCAGTTATTTATTTATCGATGAGATTCAATATACTGATAATTGGCAGACATGGATTAAGCATAAAGTAGATTTTGATAAGAATCAAAAAATTGCAGCAACAGGTTCAGCGGTTCCTCTTACAACTGAAAATGTAGAATCAGGTGTTGGGAGATGGCATACCATTAAACTGCCTACTTTATCTTTTTATGAATATTTAAAAATAAAAAATATATCTTTTCCAAACTTACCTCAAGTAGCTTCATTTCTAGATCTGTTTAATATGCCGGATAATGAACGAATAAAAATATCAGAAATGGCTAGACCACTAATTGGACATTTTCACGATTATATATTACGAGGTGGTTTTCCACAAACAGCTTTGGTTGAGAATATTAATATAGCTCAAAAATTACTTCGTGAAGATATTGTTGATAAAGTTTTGAAAAGAGATATGACAGCGTTATTCGGCGTGAGAAGAATTTTAGAATTAGAGAAAACTTTTTTATATTTGTGTTTACATGATGGAGGCATTCTTGATATGCCAAAATTATGTGAAAGTCTTGATCTGAAGAAGCCAACTGTTACAAAGTTTCTTGAACTTTTTGAAGCATCACATTTAATTTACAAATTACCTCCCCATGGATACGGGAAGCAGATTCTTAGAGCAAGATATAAAGTATATTTAGCAGATGCAGCTATATCTGGTAGTGTGCTTCTTAAAGGGAAATCGTTATTAGAGGATACAACTAAATTGGGAGCAGCAGTTGAAACTGCATTTTTCAAACATGTTTACACCCGATATTATCAATCAAGTATTGGATTTTTCTACTGGAGAAATAAACGTGGTCAAGAAGTTGATGTTATAGCTGAAGTGGATGGAAGAATCATTCCTTTTGAAGTGAATTATCAGAAGAGTGAAATAAAATTAAAAGATTTGAAGGGTCTTCAGTTATTAATCAAAGAAAGAAAGTTAAATCAAGCTTATGCCATCACAAGAGATATAACAGACTTTGGAGTATTGAATATAGAAGACTCTAAAAGTCAAATTTTAAAAATTCCTGCACCTCTTGCTTGCTTCTGGCTATCTCAATCAGAAGTTAAAAGCAACCCTCAATAAATTTATTAACCGAGAACCCTGAGTTCGTAACCAATATTAGAATTCAACACAAACCATTTGTGCCATATTTGTGCCATGTTGAATGCAAAAAGCATCAAAAACCTTCAAAAACAATCAAACCGGATTAAAAACATAAAACGAAGTCGCTCATTGAGATATGCTGTATTTTATTGGGTAGGAATA
>JAYEHE010000402.1:0-8506 GCA_034659415.1 Candidatus Zixiibacteriota bacterium
GGACTGGCGCACGCATCTAAACAGACCATGTCTCCAGCCCCCGCCACGTCAAACGCAGCAAGCGGTTTTCCCGCACTACGCTTACCTATTAATTTCTTCCAAAAGCTTATAGAACTATTGTATCGAAAAACACTTTGGAGATCTTCTAACCTGGTAGTCGTTATAAACTCCCAAATTCTCGTAAATCCAATCTCTACTCCATCTTTTCCAACCAAAGCCCTGACGTCTCTTTGAGCGCATAAGAAATCTGCGGATTTTCTTCTGAACCCAGTCTTTAACATATCCAAAAAACTTACTGGAATGGCCAATTCTGAAATAGTTGACCCACCCTCGTAAAATTGGATTAATCAGATAAATTACACGAGATATCGGTTGCGAGATATGACGCCTAAAGATGTTCTTTAGCTTTCTTAAAAGCTTAGTACGTGAAGACATTTTTGGTTGATAGTGAGGCCATCCTTTGCCTTGTACATTGACATTCCTACGGAAATCAAAGCCCAAGAACCCAAATTTCTCACCTTTCTTTAAATCTACCACTTTTGTCTTCTCTTCATTAATCATAACATCCAACTTAGTCAACTCTTCCCGTATCCTTCTTTGAACACCACAGTAAAGCCAATCCCACTTTCGATGTCCATCTACAAGGATAATCAGGTCGTCAGCCCATCTTGCATAGGTAATATGTGTGTATTTACCTTCTCTGGTAACACTGTTCGCCTTTTCAAGCATTTTGTCCAGTTCGGTGAGGTAAATATTACTCAGCAAGGGTGAAATAACCGATCCTTGTGGAACACCTTTCTTTCCATTGGCTTTTATTATGAGTTTCAGAAGATGCAACACTTTATCATCCCTAATCCGTTGAGCAACCTTTGATAGTAGGATGTCATGTCTGATTGTATCGAAATAAGATTTCAGGTCAATATCAATGACTCTTGTCTTCTCCTGTACAATAGCATTTGCCACCTGCTCTATCGCCTGATGCGCCGTACGTTTCGGTCTGTATCCGAATGATCCGGGTTGAAAGTCCGCTTCAAAAACTGGTTCAAGGATCAGTTTTACTGCTCCCTGAACTATCCTGTCTTTGATTGAAGGAATACCTAGTTTTCTAGTTTTTCCCTTTCCTTTCGGAATGTGTTGTATCCGATTTCGCATTGGAAGGTATGTTCCCGATTTCAATTCTTGTTGAATCTCAGTCAGTAACTTTTTGACTCCTTCCTTTTCTACCTGTTCAAAAGTCACTCCGTCTATTCCTGCACTTCCTTTGTTCTGTTTGCTCAATCTATAGGATTCCTCTAAGGTTTCCATTTTACAGATATGAACATACATCCCCCAGAAACGCCAGGTCGTTTCGGACTTCGCTTTCAGATATATTTTCCGTCTCAAATCCTGTAATGTAATTGTTGTTTTTCTCATGGCAACATACCTTTTATTTTGACAGAAAAATTGTTAATAGCAGGGCTCCTTGGCTCCACGAGAGTTACCTCGCTTCATTGCTACTACGAACCCATCCGCCACCCTCTGGTCTTCGACACATTTCCCACTTTAGGTGGTTATAGCATCTACCTTGCTCCTCAATATTTCTATTAAGGGACCAGGAGGGCTTCTCCAGTTGCTTAGTGTATCCTTGCTATCATGCCATCGCTACCACTCCGCCAAGGTATCTTTCCGTATCAATTGGAATTTCGGAAAGATATACTGTTTTCACCCTACGGATAAGGGTTCAACCACTTGGAGTTTCGCACTGTCGAAGCTACTTAGGCGTTCATTTTCATTACAGCCTGATAACTCGCGATCTTCCTGCAGAAGACTTTGTCGGTAGGCTTCAGCAGTTTCATTTCTTCCACCACTGCTACCCAAGCTAAAGGGCTTCCAACTTTTGCCCTTGAGGGCCTTATCCCTCTGAATACACCAGCCTTCGCTGGACACACAACTGTACGTGCCAGTTTCCCGGCATACAGCTCAGGCACTTTTAAGGCTTACCTGGCGAAGGGCAACCCGGCTGTTAATATTCGTTTCCATTTCAATAAAAGTAGTAATTTGTTTACTTTCTTTAGCTAAATCCTCTCTCCATTTACGCCGTTGAATAAAGTACTTGTCAAATTCCGGCAAGTATGGGTTGGCTTTGCTTTTAATCTTGACATGGTATCGAATCGGAACGTAGGCAATACGGAATAACCTGTAACATGTCTTCTGATTGCCATGCTGGTATTTAGCCCACCTTTTAAGTTGCCAGTAAATGAAAGTCCCCAGCTTAGCGAATGTGTCTTTAGCACAGATCCCTTTATGGTAATTCGACCATCCTCTGATAACAGGATTTAAAAGCCGGATTAATCCATGAGCAGGGATTCCCCTATTCTTCTTGAATATAGCCTTCACTTTGTTCTTAAGTGATTGGACAGATTCTTTGGATGGCCGAATCACAAGTTTACCCTTATATTTTCGGATGTTCTGTGATAAAAAGTCAAAGCCATCATTGATATGTGTGATTTTAGACTTTTTTTCAGGATATAAATCCTGCGTAAAGGTTTTGGAGAGTTATTTTGGTGCAGAGCGTAACATTCTCTTTTTTCGCTCCTTACGTACTTTCGGCAGTTACGGACTGTTCAAATATTTTAGCCATACCCACTAACCCGTGCCCTTAATCGGTATTGAGACTCCGAAGACTGTTTGCCTTGCGGCTTCCAGCCTCGTTATGAGGATGCGAAATCCAAACGATTGGTACAATTTCCCGGGAGCTTCAACCAATAATGGCTTCACCATACATCAGCTGTCCCGGTAGGGTACTGTTGGGAGAACAACAGGTTTTATCAAAGAACGTATATCTCAGTAAAACAATCACTTATGCGACATCGTGTCGCAACAACGGATTGGCTGTAAACCTTGTGCCTGCAATAATGCCACACCACGGCTCAAGGCAAGTGGCATAAGGTTTACAGGCTTGTTAGCGGTTGTTGCCTTTTTATTTGTTTTCTAATAGTTGTCTTAATTCTTCCTTGCTTGGTAATACTGTTTGATATTTACTTGCAAATATCTGTTCATTATTTTCCGGCAAAGTATATTCGACCACTGCTTCACTTTTGTTTTGGCAAAGAATCAACCCAATGGTTTGGTTTTCTTCAAA
Organism: Candidatus Zixiibacteriota bacterium; assembly: GCA_034659415.1. GTDB lineage: Bacteria > Zixibacteria > MSB-5A5 > GN15 > FEB-12 > QNAD01. The sequence goes on from JAYEHE010000402.1 coordinate 3,122, forward strand.
AAGTTTTACTTCACGATCGTAGTAATTCACATACATTTGCATTTGCCCGATATCTTGATGCTTTAATTCTCCAAGCTTCAGATCAATCAAAATGAAGCATTTTAAAATCCGATTATTAAACACCAAATCAATTTTGAAATGCTTGCCATCAAATGTTATCCTTTTCTGCCTGGCAACAAATGTAAATCCAGTACCCAATTCAAGAAAGAAATGCTCTAACTTATCAATTAACTTTTGCTCCAATTCACTTTCCGAATAGAAGGATTTCTCGGCCAATCCAATAAATTCCAAAACATATGGATCCTTGATGGCGTCTTTCGGCTTTTCAAGAATTAATCCCTTCTCTGACAGTTCCTTAACCTTCTCCTGGTCTCTACTTAATGCAAGTCGAGCATATTATGCACTATCATATTGACGCTGTAATTCCCTGAGACTCCAATTGTTTTTATATGCTTCTATTTCGTAAAATCGTCGTTCCTGTACATCATCTATTCTCATCAGATTAAGGTAATGTGACCAACTTAGAGTGAATTCGTCAGACACTGTCTGACCTTTTGAGTAAATGAGATAGAAACTTCTCATTTGCTTTACGTTAGTAGAAGAAAAGCCTTTACCAAATTCTTTTGAAAGTCTTTGAGATAGTTCGTCAATAAGTTGCTGACCATAACCCGCTCTACCTTTCCCATTTTGCTCTTCTTCCACAATCATTTTCCCAACCTCAAAATATGTCAAAACCATGGTCTTGTTTACTGCCCTAACGACAGAGCTTCTCGCTTGTCTAAGCAACTCACTTACTTTATTATATAAATTATCAGGTTTTTGTTCTAATTGATCCATATCGATAAAAAATTCTTTGCCTATTCAAATTTACATTTATTATTTCGGGGATGGTTTTTGCAATATGTTACTTTACTATAACCCCCAACGATTGATGCAAACACTGTTGCAAGCCGAGCGTGTGATCGAGTATCCTTTAGGTTAGTCGATCGGGCGTGAGGCGGTGATTGCAACTTCGTGATCTTGCTGTTGTGTTTGCATTATGTTTGCCCAATGTAATTCTTTGTTTCCCAACTTGTTTAGCCCAAAAGATCACGTTCATTTTTTCTTTTTATTTTTCCAATCTTCTTTTCAGGTAAATAATTTTCAGATGAAATAATTTTTTCGCCGCTTTCTTTTTCCAATTCAATTCTTGCGTTACCAGCAATTTTCCCTCCAATTCTAGCCGCATCTTTGTTTTATGTGAATCCTTTTGCATTTTTCGCTCTTGCAACTTTTGTCGTTGATGCCTCTCCAAGCATTGAAAAAATCAATTCCAGGTCAGTCATGTGGTCTCTGAGATTTTGTCTTTTCAATCCTTTTATTTCTCTGTATTGAGATGGAGTTAGTCCAAATGTGGCTTTTGATATTTCTGCTGTTAAAATTGCATATTCAATTCTCTCTTTTACTCCTCGTTTTCCCCATTCATCCGTTAATTCATCACGAATTGCAATACTTCGCATTCTTTTTTCAATCCATTCATCTGAATATCCCTTATCTTTATAAATCTCTCTCGTCCGTTTTGATGCTAGTTCAGGATTTTCAATTTCTTCCAGTCTTTCATAGCCCACTTTTGCCAACCAACGTTTGAATGGTTCTGCTTTCGGCGATGGAATAGATTGTATTATTCGCAAAAGTGTTTCTGTATCTGCGATTTCCGTCTCTCGCATTTTGCCATCTCTTGCTTGCATTTTCAATTGTCGACAATTTGTCGACAGTTCAATTCCTCTTTCTCTTTCTCTTTTTTTTAGTCTATACCAGTAATCCCTTGGTTTAGTACTCTCTGCCAAAATCTCAATAACATCAACGATGGCAAAAAACCACTTTTCATCCTTATTATCCCAATGGGTTCTAACTTGCTTTGTCTGAAATAATTTAATATTTGCCATACTGATATCCGTTCTTTTATAGTATCATCAAAGTTAAAAGAAAGCCCGTTAGTATTGTTAGATCATTTCATTTTCAAATCAAAATATTGACGATTCCAAATCGGCTCCTCTTATTTTGGGTAACGGTTCGTGTATGGTGTCGTAGCGGATTACGTGAGATTTATCTTTCAAAACTGCACCGAAATACGGGCGAGAGATAAACTCTCAAATAAGCACTAAACCCGCTATGCACTATACATATTGTGTGTGCCCAGCATGAGCATGAGCGCACACTACTGAAAGCTCTGAATAAATTCGTAAAATACAAATTTTCAGAGTAAAATCGGTAGTGTTCTTTAAATATTCTAGAGAGTGAAAGTCTCTTACGGGCGGGGGTAACGCCTCGAACCGTTAGTAAGTCGCAAGCTGGCTTGGGGTGACCCATGCAGTGAAGGAAGCGAGACTACAAACTCCGGTACTGACGAACAGGAACTGGATATGAGGCTTAATAAACCGGATGAGCAAGCACATCATTGTAAAGTCCAAAATCCTGATTTATCAGGAAGTGTTTATTAAGTAGATCCAGCAGGCATCGGATGAAGGAATATGCTCTTACCTGGGGAGATCTCGCCGGTTACGTGTTAACTGGTGAGAGGTCAGCAGATACCATAGTAGGTGACAAGAAACGAGCCATTGAAAAGATGGAGGCCTCACGGGGTTACTGAAGGGTTGAACATTAATCGCATCGTGATCTGGCTAATCGTGTCAATGGCAATAATGGTAGTAACCTAGCTTTTGGCAACATTACCGGAAAATGATGCACAACAGGAATTGAAGATGATCGAAAAGGTTGTAGAAAGAAAGAATCTGATGATTGCTTACAAGTCGGTTGTCGGCAATAAGGGGAGCTCTGGAGTTGATGGTCTTGAGACCAAAGACCTCAGATGTTACTTAGACGACAATTGGCAGCGTTTGAAGGATGAGATTGTGACTAATGGCTACTATCCAAGCGCGATTCTGGGGATCGAAATCCCTAAGGAGAGCGGGAAGGGGAAACGGCTGTTAGGGATACCTACAGTATTCGACAGACTTATCAATCAGGCGATCCATCAGGTTTTAAGCCCGATGTGGGAACCAGATTTTTCTGATTCCAGTTTTGGTTTTCGTCCAAATCGTAATGCAGGACAGGCAATCAAACAAGCCCAGGCTTATATTAATGCCGGGTATCAGGATATTGTGGATATTGATCTTAAATCGTTTTTCGATAAGGTCAACCATGATTACCTGATGAGTTTGATTAAACGAAAGGTTTCGTGTCCGGTTCTGTTACGATTGATCTGGCGTTTTCTTCGTAGTCCGATCAGTATTAACGGAGTGCTTCACAAACGCCGTTCGGGTGTTCCGCAAGGCTCACCCTTAAGTCCGGTTTTATCTAATATCGTTTTAAACGAATTGGATCAGGAACTGGAAAGACGGGGTTTGCGATTTGTTCGTTATTGTGATGACTGTGTGCCACGAGGCTACGTAAAAGATGAGAGTTTGGCCTCTCGGAATCGATGTGCAGGCATTGATTCCAAACCACCTTAAGCTGCTTTGGTAAAGAGCCATTGTAGTGAGCGTTAAGGAAAAGGTTCTATTAAAAGAATCAGGTATGTGTTAAGGAGATAAGCGCAAGTGAACCACTGATGAAGTGTCGAAAGCGTAGGGATGATGTCAAAACCGGGAGGAAGTCGTTAGCCCGGGATAAGTTTGGAAGACACCTGTTTACTGACCAAATGGCATCCGGCATAAAGGTGGTATGACCTTAACATAGGCTTTTACGTGGAACGTGGGAACCTGTCGCCTTGATGCAAAGGGAGACACTCAAGTGGAGAACCCACAAGAGTTAGAGTACCGATGCAAGGCACAGGGGCGGAACAACTCGTAGTAGTGATGAATCTTTTGTAATGGAAGAGGAGCGAAGGGGTTGTATTGTCTGGTTTTATAAATAAGTCAACTGAATTAAAACTTAGGAGGAACTTAAATTATTAAAACAAAATCGTTTGTAATTTCAAAATTTGTAGTCTGGGAAGCCTACAAGCGAATAAAGGCTAATAAGGGTTCATCAGGTATTGATGGTGAGACACTTGAAGTATTTGAAAAGAATCTCAAAAACAACCTTTATAAGCTGTGGAATCGCATGTCATCAGGAAGCTATCTTCCACCACCGGTAAAGTTGGTGGAGATAAATAAGAAAGCTGGTGGAACGCGTTCACTTGGGATTCCCACGGTTACGGATCGAATTGCCCAGATGGTTGTTAAAATGACCTTAGAACCGGAATTGGAACCATTTTTCCATTCTGATTCGTATGGTTATCGTCCCGGGAAATCAGCAATAGAAGCAGTTGGAAGAGCAAGAGAACGTTGCTGGCGTTATGACTGGGTGATAGATCTTGATATAAAAGGGTTCTTTGACAACCTGAGACATGATTTGCTGCTTAAAGCATTGCAAAAGCACACCAAGAACAGGTGGGTTCTTCTTTATATCCAAAGGTGGCTAATCGCTCCCTTACAACAGAAGGATGGCACACTGATAAGTCGGGATAAGGGAACGCCACAAGGCTCGGTAATTAGTCCTTTGTTAGCTAATTTATACTTGCATTATGCAATGGATGAATGGTTACGAATACACTATCCGAAAACTCCCTTTGAGAGATATGCCGATGATGTGGTGGTGCATTGCAAAACTGAAAAGGGTGCAAATGACGTACTGTCTTCATTGAAGAATCGCATGGCAGAATGCGGACTTGAACTACATCCTGAGAAGACAAAAATAGTCTATTGCAAGGATGATGACAGGCGAGGAAACTACCCCATTACAAAATTTGATTTTCTGGGCTTTACATTTAGAAGAAGAAGATCAAAGAACCGTTGGGGAAAGTACTTTGTCAATTTTAGTCCGGCAGTCAGTGATTCGGCAAAGAAGTCAATGCGTAAGGTAATGCGTAGTTGGAAAGTGCACTTGCGGAGTGATAAATCATTGGATGATATTTCCCACATGTTTAACCCAATCTTAAGAGGTTGGTTCATCTACTATGGTAAATATTATAAATCTGAATTATACTGCGTTTTTGATCATTTCAACAGAACATTATCAAGGTGGGCAATGCGGAAATACAAAAGGCTACGAGGTCATAATCGCCGTGCTATTTACAGAATTGGATTAATCGCTAATGAGCATCCCAATCTGTTCTATCACTGGCAAATTGGTCTTAAGCCATCGACTGGACAATAGGAGCCGGATGAGCTGAGAGGTTCACGTCCGGTGCTGTGAGCAACTCGGGGGGAGGTTCCCCGGGTTGACCCGACTCAGCCTTTTCCTGGGTAGTAAACGTGCAGCTAACAGAGTGATGCGGGATATTTCCCGCTTTGTTCGCGACAAACTGCACCTTGAGGTCAATCAAGCCAAGAGCGCAGTCAGACGACCGGTGAATTACGAGTA
>JAYEHE010000403.1:0-1897 GCA_034659415.1 Candidatus Zixiibacteriota bacterium
AGCCGGAACGGATTGTTGGTGATTTGAATTGTGATAGAGTAATTACGGTAAGTGATTTAACTTATTTTGTTGCATATTTATTTGAACAGGGTCCGATACCTTGCGGAAATCCTTATTAACTATATTTTATTGTAATTTACAAATCCCCCAAATTAAATTGGGGGATTTTTTTATAATAGATAATATGCATTTTCTGCGTTTTATTTTATCTTCTTGACAAATTACAACTTTCACATAACTTACCATAAAGTACTAACTTAAGTTATATTATTTACCATATTAATTATCTTCGGGTATAACCCGACAATATTGTTGGAGGAAAAATGACAAATTATTCTAATTCCCGTATCATTTTAGTGTCAATTATAATAATTATTGCTCTGGCTATATCTGTTGTTGGTATAGATTCTGACAATATTGATAATGATACAAGAGATTGGACTAAAGCAACCCCCTCTGAGATTCATCAAGAGATGTGGAATCATAGGGTTAAAGCTTTAGAAAAATATTTTGAACATCAGGAAGCTCAAAAATTGGAGAAGGTTTCTTTTGACCAAGTAAATTATGACATGAAATTTTACGACATCAATATCAGAGTTGATGATACTACGGAAATTTTATATGGGGTTGTGAAGTTTGTTGCGGAAGCTACTGAGAATGGTGTTGCAACGGTTGATGTTGATTTTTACGATAATATGACTATAGATTCAATGGTTGTTTCAGGTGGTCAACTATCCTATACCAGATCAAATAATGTTGTTACGATTACTTTAGACCAAACATATAATGAAACCGAGCAATTTGAATTTGATTTTTATTATCATGGCCACCCAATAGAAGGTGGTTTGCAGGCATTTTCATTTAACCTTCGTTATGGTTATAAAGTTATGGCTTCTTTGAGTGAGCCTTATTCAGCTCGTACCTGGTGGCCCTGTAAAGATAGAATGGATGATAAAGCCGACTCATTCAATATAGCAGTTACAATTGACACTCTTTATTATTGTGGTTCCAATGGTACTTTGGATTCTGTCGTTGCCGATGGTAGTAATGTTCATACATTTTATTATCGGGTTCGTAATCCTATGGTAACTTACCTTTTCTCACTGGCAATAAGTAAATATACGGTTTGGGAAGATGAATGGGTTTACAATGGCGGCTTGGATACTATGCCTATAGTTCATGCTGTTTATCCAGATAGATATACTTATTCATTGGATAAATATGATGTGACCCCTCAAGCTCTATCTGTTTATTCAAGCCAATATGGATTGTATCCATTTTCTAATGAGAAATACGGCCATGCTAATTTCGAATGGGGGGGAGGCATGGAGCATCAAACAATGACTTCTATGACCGGAGGCTCTTTTGGATTTTCAGAGCCTGTAATAATTCATGAGTTAGCCCATCAATGGTTTGGGGATTATATAACTTGCAATAACTGGTCTGATATTTGGCTAAATGAAGGGTGGGCATCTTATTCGGAAGCTTTATTCTATCAAGTTACAGAAGGTTGGGAGTCGTATCATTCCTATATGGGTGGTATGAGATATACCAATGGCGGGACAATTTATATTAGCGACACAACCGATGTCTGGAATATTTTTGGCTTAATTGTTTATGATAAAGGAGCTTGGGTTTGTCATATGCTTCGAGGGATTTTAGGTGATTCATTATTTTTCGAAGGAATAAATGCTTACTATAATTCTCAGTATAAAAACGCTTCAGCTACAACAGAACAATTTCGTGATGTTTTTGAAAATGCATCAGGGATGGAATTAGATTGGTTTTTTGAGGATTGGATTTATGGTGAATTTTATCCAAATTATAGATTTTCATATTGGACAGAACCATCGGATATTTCAGGGTATGAGGCTTATGTGTATGTCAGGCAGTCACA
>JAYEHE010000404.1:0-1895 GCA_034659415.1 Candidatus Zixiibacteriota bacterium
AGCAATAAGAGACATCACCGAACGCAAGCAGGCGGGAGAGGCTAATGCCCAACTTTCAAGGGCTATTGAACAAGCGGATGAAACAATTGTCATCACGGATGCAAAGGGAACGATTCAATATGTTAATCCTGCTTTTGAGAAAATAACCGGCTATACAACAAAAGAGGCTATCGGCCAAAACCCGCGAGTTTTGAAAAGCGGTCAACATGATGATGCTTTTTATAAAAAAATGTGGGAAACTCTGACAAATGGCAACGAGTGGCGCGGTGAGTTAATTAATAAGAAAAAAGATGGTACTTTTTACACTGAAAATGCCACCATCTCCCCTGTTTTTGATTCTCAAGGTGAGATTATCAATTATGTTGCCGCCAAAAATGACATCACCGAAACCAAACGTTTGCAGGAATTGGAATCCAGAGCACAACGATTGGAAACTGCCGGTACAATCGCCGGACAGGTAGCTCATGATTTCAATAATCTTTTGGCTCCACTGATGGCTTATCCGGAGATTATCCGTGATGAACTTCCTAAAAATCATTCTACTCTCAAATATCTGGACCAGATTGAAAAAGCATCCCACAAGATAGCTGAAATCAATCAGGATCTGTTAACTTTGGGTCGGAGGGGCCATTACAACCAGAAAGTTCTTAACCTGAATACAGTTATTCAAGGCAGTTTAGAAGAATTAAAACCTTACCCCAAAACTTTAGCTTGCGAAATCAATCTCGGTGATGATTTGATGGATATCCTTGGAGGTGGTGCACAGCTTCATAGAATGATAAGTAACCTACTACACAATGGCATAGATGCCATGCAGGATATTGGGCAAATTACTATTAAGACAGAGAATTACTATGTTGATGATGTTTCAATAGTTTATGGTCGGGTGCCTAAAGGAGAATATGTAAAACTTACCATATCTGATACCGGTTGTGGTATTTCTGATGATATTGTACAGAAAATTTTTGACCCATTCTTTACATCCAAAACGACTGATAAAAAACGCGGTTCAGGGCTTGGCATGAGTGTTGTAGATGCTGTAATTAGAGACCACAACGGTTATATTGATTTGAATACAAAAATCGGTGAGGGTACTTCGTTTTATATCTATTTTCCTATTACGCGAGAATTAATGGATACCCAGGATTCAGACAAAATTAGCGGTGGGAATGAAACGGTATTAGTTGTCGATGATGATGATATGCAACGCGAAGTTTCTTCGCAGATGTTAAAAAAACTGGGATATAAGGTCAGCACTGTTAAAAGTGGTAAAAAAGCTGTTGAATTCCTTAAGGAAAACCCGCAAGACCTCGTAATTCTTGATATGATTATGCCGAATGGGATTGACGGAACAGAGACATACCTGCAGATACTTGAGATTAATTCTAACCAAAAGGCAATAATCTTATCCGGATATTCAGAATCTGATAGAGTTCTTAAGGTTCAGAGGCTGGGTGCTGGTGCTTATGTAAAGAAACCTATTACGAAAAAAGTTATTGGAGCGGCTGTCAGAACAGAACTTGACCGACCCGTAGAAATTTCAAAATCCTGATTTTTTCTCAAGCATAAACAAAATTTGTAGATAGCAAGGCAAGTCTCTTCGAGACTTTCCCTACAGATGACAAAAAAGTCAATGGTAAAATATTTAGATTGAACGGTTTTCTCTAATTAAAATAATCTTCGTAGGGAAGGTCTCTCTTTGTCTTGGAGACCTGCCCAATTACAGCCGGCTATTGCATTTTGTACCCCAACTTCTATCCGGCAAGTTCAAGTAGGGCAGCATCCCTGCGATGCTGCCAAAATGTCAGGAGCACAGGGCTCCTGACTACAAAAGACGAAAATTGTAGGGGAGTCCGCCAAGGCGGTATCTACGAATACTGGCAGTCGGGTGGCAA
>JAYEHE010000405.1:0-1893 GCA_034659415.1 Candidatus Zixiibacteriota bacterium
TGTCATCCATGTCGTCAGTGAGAGCTTTCTTTTTTTCCAGAAGAAGTTTTTTATACTTCTTCATCTCTGATTTTTTCATCGGTATACTCCGATCAGGTTTTTTCTACGGCGATAGCAGCCTTTTCGCCATTGATATTCCATTCTTGCACCAATTCAGAGTTGTCAATTTTATCATACGCAATTTTCTTAGCAAGAGTTTCTTTACATATAAATTGCTCATGTTTTTTGGCGGCAGCAAGTAATTTTTTGTCAGAATGAATATTTATTTTGATATAATCTGTAACTTCAAAGCCCGCACTTTTTCTCATATTTTGTATTTTATTAACCAATTCTCTTGCAAAACCTTCGTCTAATAATTCAGTATCTAACTCGGTTATCAAAGCAACTGTTAAAAATCCGTCATTTTCAACAGCGTAACCATCATTTTCAATTTTCATTACTTGAATTTCATCGTCAGATAAAGTTATTTTTTCACCATCAATATTAATTACAATATTTTTATCGTCAGTAAACTTTTTGACAGTTTCAGAATCAAGTTCAGCAATTATTACAGAGGCTTGTTTAACTTTATTGCCCAATTTTGGTCCGGCGGTTTTAAAATTAAGTTTTGCACCATAACTTATATATTTATCTAAATCAGATGCATACTCAATCCCTTTTATATTTAATTCATCTTTGATAATAGGCAAATATTCATACAATTTTTCAAAATCGTCTTCATTGTTTAACCCAACCAGAATTTTTGATAATGGTTGTCTGACTTTAAGATTTTTTCGGGACCTGGCGGCACGTCCTAACGAAACAATTTTTTCTACCATACCCATAGCAACTTCAAGCTCAGTATCAATAGCAGTTTCATCGGCGGTTGGGAAACTTTCCATATGAACGGAAAGAGGCAAGCCGTATTTATCACGATTAGAACCGCAAAGTTCTTTCCAAATCATTTCTGAAATAAATGGTGACACAGGTGCCGCCAATTTTACAACTCCAATAAGTATTTTATATAATGTTAGGTAAGCACGCATCTTAGATGGGTCATCATCTTTAGCCCAGAATCTGCGGCGATTATTTCTAACATACCAGTTTGATAAATCATCAATTACAAAATTCTGTATAGAGCGAACCGGTCTGGTTATGTCATACTTGTCAAGAGATTCAGTGACTTCTTTGACAAGGCTGTTATATTTAGACATTATCCAACGATCAAATCTCTCTTCGTCGCCAGATTTTTCCTCTAAGAATGTTTCAACTGTTTTAGAATCTTTATCAGCCCGACCGAGAATATCATCAATATTAGCATAAATGGCAAAGAATGAATATGTATTTCTTAGAGTATCAAAATATTTTCTGGTTACTTCTTTAAGGCCTTCAATGTCAAAACGGGTTGGTAGCCATGGATTTGAGGTTGACACCATATACCAACGAGTTGGATCGGCACCATAAGTATCTACTGTTACAAAAGGATCAAGTACGTTTCCTTTATGCTTGGACATTTTTTTACCCTTTTTATCAAGGATAAATTCAAGCACAACCACATTTTTGAATGGTGGTTTATCAAAAAGCATAGTTGAAATAGCCAGTAAAGAATAAAACCAACCACGAGTTTGGTCAACAGCTTCGGAAATAAAATCAGCCGGATATTTTGCTTCGAATTCTTCTTTGTTTTCAAATGGGTAATGCCACTGGGCGTAGGGCATAGCACCGGAATCAAACCAAACATCGATAACTTCGGTAACTCTGGTCATTGTACTGCCGCATTCGCATTTGAGCTTTACTTCGTCCATCATCGGTTTGTGTAAATCAACTTCTTCGGGAAGATTAGTTGCATGTTTACGCAACTCTTCGATTGAGCCGATGACTTTTTTCTTGTCACAGTTGTCATCATCACAAATC
>JAYEHE010000406.1:0-8470 GCA_034659415.1 Candidatus Zixiibacteriota bacterium
TCTTCAAAGTATTCATAAGTCATACCTACTAAATTTCCATATTGGTCAGAAAATGAAAAATGGTCAATAAATTGATATTCAATAAATAAATCAACTGTTTCATTATATAGAAATTCCGGAATATCGTAAACATCAGCATAAATTTTAATCAATGGATCATCACTCGATTGTGGAAAAATAAAATTGCTCTCATGGATATCCCGCGTAGCTGTTATTAGAATATCTTGATTTATCCCACCAAGCGAATTTGTTGAAATATGCCATCCTGATGTTAAGCAACCGATAGTATCGAATGCTAAAGTATATTCCATCAGGTCTGGCCGGCTGTTTTGTATCCAGATTTGAAATCCGGCTATTGTATCAATATAGTTTTTAAAATAAATTGGAATTTCAACACCGGTTTCTGCTTTCACGGCTGTTTCATGACCTATAGTTAATTCTAAATCGTAGGTTTGAGAAAAAACTGTTGAACTGCAGAAAATTGTTATGAAACTAATAATAAAAATTAACTGACCAAGTTTTTTTGGAAGATTAAAGGACATTGGAACCTCCTAAGTCTTTTAAACTGTTAAAAAATAAGTCCTTTAACGAAAATTATTATATTTTTAATATCCTTTTGAATAGTACAAAGTTGGCTAAAACAGTTATATCTAATCTTAAGAAAATAAAAATATCCTAAATTGTCAAGGTTTTTTTAATTCTGTCTAAATTATAAAAAACCGGATATGCTGAAGGGGGAGGCAACATATCCGGTCAACTAAGGAGTCGTATAACACAGATTGCTTAAGCCTATAACTTTGAGAAGTTGGTAAGAGCTTAAGCTTATCTATTATAACAATTCAGAATGCTTTTAAGTTCCAATAAATGAAATAATATTATATACGAATACTATTACAATAAATCTTCTGACCACCAGATAAGATTTTCCTGTAAATTATCGCTGACGCCAATTTCCTGATAGCGGATATGCCCTTCTTTATCAATAACAAATAAAGTAGGAATACCACTAACATTATAAGCTTTAGTCAGGTCATTGTTGCCGTATAGTAAAGTCATATCATATTCATTTTCAGTCATAAATTTTGCAGGTTTAGATTTCCCTTTTTCCCAGACATTGATAGAAAAAACAACGACATCTTCTTTGGCATATTTCTCAATAAATTCATCAATCATCGGCATTGCCGTCCGGCAAGGTCCACACCAGGTTGCCCAAAAATCAAGGATAACAACTTTCCCTTTCAAACTTTCCAGACTAACCATCTGTCCGTTTACATCTTCAAGATTCCATTCTGGAGCTACCATATCTATTTTCTTCGCAAAAGCTTCTTTTTTACGTTTTGGTTTGCCGTCATCCCAGTTTTTTTGGATACGGTCAAGATAGTTACTCCATTTAGATTCACTGTGTAAAGGCTCTAAATCAGAATCCGTAGAAGTATGATTTACTTTATCCCATCCTTTTTTGATTGCTTTATTAAGAGTATTCATAGAAGATTTGTTATCTCCAGACAAACTATAAACGCAAGCCAGGTCATATAATTTATTCGGGTCGGATGAATAATTTTTGTCACTCTTAATATATTTAATAGCCTGATCATAAGCATCGACAGAATAAAGAGCACTTTTGTAATAATAATCTGTATATTCCGAAGCATCACTTACGGAGAGTATTCCTTGTTCTACTCTTTTATTCATTTCGTCTCTTATTGCTTTTAATCCCTCATCATATTTACCCATAACAACATATATATTTCCGTAATCTATGCCATTGGGCCAGTTTTTGAATTTATCCTGATTATTATCTAATATTGCTAAAGCACCTTCGAAATCTTTTTTATAAGCTTTATATGATACTAAAGCTTTAACAGGATAACTATCCAAGCTATCCAACATGACAAATTTTTCAAAAGATGCTTCATCATCTGGAAGCATCTTTTCCAATTTTGCATAAATTTCATCGGTTTTATTACCGCTAAATAAAGATTGTTGATAGTTAGCTACGACCAATCTATATCCGTATGAAAATTCGGAATCAATTGCAATAACTTTGCGTCCAATCTCAATTTGTTCAACTGGAGATTTTATTGAACGGCCGTATAAATATTGATAAACTGCAGAATTTGGATTTGAATCGGCTAATCTTTTTGAGAAAGTATTTGCTTTTTCTTCGTCAATATCAATCCATAGGCTTTGTACTTCTCTTAGTATATTAATATCTTCAGCATTTTCCATGAAATCCTGACATAAAGTTGATATTTCATTTTCATTTTTTGAAGCTTCATATTTCTGTGTGAAAACTTCTGCCGTATAGTTTTCTTGAGATACTTTTTGACCACACGATATAAATAAAACAGCCAATGCTAAAATTGTAAGAGTTGAAAATTTTCTCATTTTGTTTTCCTTTTTTAGTTTAATTAATTATTTGAAATGAAAATTACTGAAAATTAAATAGTAGCACAAGCTCTAATATAGAACGTAAACTATTGAATCATTCAACTACTACAGTTCTCAATCTCTGTCGTTTCCCATTTGGTGCATATATTAGACGGACAATTAATTTAAGTATATAAAACAAAAAAATCCCCGAGCTGTGGATGCTCAGGGATTGAAATTTATTTTATATGCGGAAGGCGGGACTCGAACCCGCACGAGTTTCCCCACCACCCCCTCAAGATGGCGTGTCTACCGGTTCCACCACTTCCGCATTATTCTCAATAAACAGATTTAAATTCCAACAGTAATTTTAGTTACCGCCGGTATTTTCTGTTTGAGTTGGTGTCTCAGTTTGTTTATCGGTAGCTTCATCTGGAAGTATCTGGATACTCTCCATTGCAGAATCAGACTGTTGTTGTTGCTGTTCCTGCTGAAGTTTTAGGGCTTGCTCCCGTTCTTTTGTGGCTTCACGAGTAACAACTGATTCAGCTGGAGTAGTAGAACTCGGGCTATCAAACGTAACTCTATCAGAAGCAGATAAAAATGCCAGTCCACCGCAGTTTAGCATGAAAACCACCGCAAAAATAGTTGTTAGTTTTGAGAGAAAAGAAGCCGCTCCGCGTCCGCCAAAAACAGCACCAGACATGCCTCCGCCTCCGCCGCCACCGCCGAAAGCAGAACCTGCTAAACCTTCGCCTTTGCTCGATTGAAGTAATACAACCACAACCAAAGCAATACAAATAATTATGTGAAATACAATCCAAATAGTGAACAAGAAACTTCTCCTTATTTATTTAACAGCATTTATTATCGCAATAAAATCATCAGCTTTAAGCGCCGCACCTCCAACAAGAGCACCGTCAATATCTGTTTCGCTTAATAAGCTTTCAGCATTGTTCGGTTTGACCGAACCTCCATATAAAATCGGCATCATCAAAGCCGCATCATTATCAATCTTTGCAACTCGTTCACGGATAAATCTGTGAACTTCACAAGCCATCTCCGGTGTTGCTGTTTTACCGGTTCCGATTGCCCAGACCGGTTCATAAGCAAGAACCGATTTTTTAATTAAATCGGCAGAAAAACCCGAGAGACATCCATCAATCTGAGAAGCAATAATCTCTTCGGTCTTACCACTTTCTCTATGTTCAAGAGTTTCCCCGACACAAATAATGGGAATCAAGCCGGCTTCAAAAGCTTTTAAAGCCTTGGCATTTACCCCCTGGTCAGTTTCACCATGGTACTGCCTTCTCTCAGAGTGGCCTAATATAATGTAGGAAGCTCCAACTGTCAAGAGCATCTCTGCAGAGACTTCACCTGTAAAAGCTCCATTCTGATGGGCAGACATATCCTGTCCGCCCACAGCAATATGACTGTCTTGCAACAAGTTAGAGGCGTGTTGTAGCGAAGTATAAGGAGGGCAGACAATAACTTTACATTTTGGGTTATTACTATTGCCATCTAAAAGACCTTTTAGAAGGCTATCTGTTTCGGCAATAGTACCAAACAATTTCCAGTTTCCGGCAATAATCTGTTGGCGCATAATTATACCTTTTGTGTTTCTGTCATTGGAGTTAATGCTTCAACGCCGGGCAATAATTTCCCTTCGAGAAACTCAAGAGAAGCACCGCCACCTGTGGAAATATGTGAAAGTTTATCATCCAGTCCGACTTTTGAAACTGCCGCCGCTGAATCACCACCACCAACAACAGTAGTAGCACCTTTGGCGGTTAAATCAGCAAGCAGTTCAGCTATAGCAAGAGTTCCTTTGGCAAAAGGAGAGTATTCAAATACTCCCATCGGACCATTCCAGATAATTGTTTTAGCCGAGGCAAGCTCATTTTTGAATAACTCAATAGTAGCAGGACCAATATCAAGACCTTTTTTACCATCAGGGATTTTATCTATATCGACAACTTCAGTTTTAGCTGTCTCTGAAATCTCTTCAGAAATCAAAACATCGCACGGGAAAACAAGTTTGGCTTTGGCGTTTTTGCATTTTTCAATTAGTTCTTTTGCCAGAGATACTTTTTCTTCTTCTAACAAAGAATCACCAATATTATAACCAACAGCTTTAGCAAATGTGAACATCATGCCGCCACCGATAATCAGCAAATCAACCTGATTCATCAAATTGTTAATCACGTCTATTTTACCTGAAATTTTTGCACCGCCTAAAATTGCCGCAAAAGGACGTTCTGGATTGGATAGCACTGAGCCAAGATAACGAAGTTCTTTTTCCATAAGATAACCGGCAACAGATTGATTAAAAAATCTTGTAACACCTTCGGTCGAGGCGTGGGCACGATGTGCTGTCCCAAAAGCATCGTTGACAAAAATATCAGCCATCGAAGCTAATTTTTCCGCAAACTCAAGATTGTTTTCTGTTTCCTCTTTATGAAAACGAAGATTTTCCAAAAGGAGACAATCTCCATCGTTTAGTTTATCCGCCAAATTGGTTGCTTCAGGACCGATACAATCATCGGCAAAAATAACTTTCTGATCCAGTAATTCTGATAAGCGAACAGCTACTGGTTTTAAAGACATCTCCGGTTTAAGCTCACCTTTGGGACGACCAAGATGAGAGCAAGCAATTACTTTTCCGCCATCTTCAATAATTTTCTTAAGAGTGGGTAAAGCCGCTCTAATACGTCTGTCATCGGTAATGTTCAATTCTTTATCAAGAGGGACATTAAAATCTACCCGAATCAAAACTTTTCGGCCCTTAAAATTTATATTATTAATAGATACTTTATTCATAATTTTCTCCCAATTATTATAGCATCATTTGCATCATATCCACCATCCGGTGGGAGAAACCACTTTCATTATCATACCAGCTAAAAACTTTTACGAATTTTCCGGCAGATAATGTCATAGCCGCATCAAAAATTGAACCGTTTGGATTACCAATAATATCAACGGACACGATTGGGTCCTCACAGTATTCTAAAGTAACCGATAAAGGCGAGTTAGTTGCCGCTTCTTTCATAGCCGCATTGATTTCTTCGGCAGTTGCTTCTTTTTCAAGTATTACTGCTAAATCAACCATCGAACCGTTGGGAGTAGGAACTCTTATGGCACAACCGTCCATTTTCCCTTTCAGTTCCGGAATGATCTCAGCAATAGCTTTGGCGGCACCAGTTGTAGTGGGAATCATTGACAATGCAGCGGAACGTGATCTGCGAAGATCTTTATGTGGTGCATCGAGAATTCTCTGGTCACCAGTATAGGAATGGATTGTAGTCATAAAGCCTTGAACAATCCCAAAATTGTCCAACAAGACTTTTGATATTGGAGCAAGACAATTAGTGGTGCAGGAACCGATAGAGATAACATCATGTTTGTTTTTATCATATTGGTCGGTATTGATGCCGGGGATAAAAGTACCATCATGTCCTTTAGCAGGAGCAGAAATTAAAACCTTTTTTGCTCCGGCTTGAATATGTTTCATGGCATCATCTTTTTGAGTGAATTTACCGGTACATTCTAAAACAACATCAACGCCCAATTCTTTCCATGGAAGCTTGGCGGGGTCAAATTCTGCTGTAATCGGTATTTTTTTTCCATCGACTTTGATGGCATTACCGTCGGCTGAAACTTCACCGGGAAATTTGCCGTGAACAGAATCATATTTTAACAAGTGAGCCAAAGTTTTAGCATCAGTAATATCATTGATTCCTACAAATTCAACATCGGTGTTTCGAGCTGCTTTTAAAACCAGACGACCGATTCTTCCAAATCCATTAATTCCAACTTTCATAAAAACCTCCTTGGTAATTATTCTTTATGTTTCTCAAAAATATACTTAATTCCTATAGTTATAATAACGGCAGAATAGTCAGAAATTCTTAATAATGAATTAGAGAAATTTATTGGAAAATATTTAGTATTTACTTCAAAACTGATATTTTCACTAAAAGCATAATCAAATCCACCACCTACAACATAGTTAAAATCTATTTCTGATTTCTCATTTCTAAATGGTTCATAGTAAGATGTTGAAAACTGCACACTTTGCCTTGCATAATACATGCCGCCGCCAGCTACCAGATATGGTTTCAGGGTCGCTTTAGATTTTGATAGCGGATAAAATTTTAGCTGGGCTAAAAAGGGATAAACCATCAAGTTTCCAATATCATTTTGTAAAGTAATATTATCATTGATAATAACAGTTCCCCTGTTAACAATACCGAGAGCAATTTCCCCCACTAACAGAGGGCTGAAACGATGTCCGTAGTAGCCTTCGAAATAAAAATTTCCACTATTGATTTTTGTTTCGATTGTTGTTTGGTCGCTTAGGATTGCCTTGGGTGGAGTTCCACCGTCATTACTCCAAACTCCCAATCTGATGCCAAGCTGATTTTTTGCGTTAAAGTCTGATTTTACTTTTTCAATACCGAACGCAGAACTATTCAACAAAGCTAAAATAATAAGAAAAAATAAAAATTTAATTTTCAAATTTTACCTCAAATTTCTTAAAATATATTATAAATTGACAATATAGTAATTCAATTTTAAAGTCAACAAATTGGTCTCAAGGTTAAAAATTTTGTTAATCTGACGGATATAAAATTAATCTTTGGTTTTTATAATCAAAGAGAACTTTATAATTCTCCAAAAGTAAATTACCAATATTTCCTGCGATTTCAAAAGATCCGCTTATCCCACCAGATGACTCCGGTATTAAAACTTTCAGAGTATCAATTTTTATTTTTCCCATTCTAAAATCTGTCGCATTTGCTGATTTTCCAGATGTTACGTCTCCGACACCTCCGAATTTACGATCGGTTTCTTTAATATTTTTAAAAATATTTTCCAGTTTATTTTGGTTATAAAAAGGTTTGTGTATAAAAAGCCCAAAAGCATTACCCAAATCTACAATGAATTGTCCGCTGATTCCATTAATTGATGCAACTACGGTAGGGACTTGCATCGTTAAAGAAAAAGGAATCTCAATTCCATCTGGCAAAGGCTCGAAACTATCCGGATTGTAAAATGTGATAATTGAATTTTTATAATCTATCAAAGTTGGAAATTCCGATAAAAAATCATACCCTAAAATCCCACCAAATCTATCATTATTCAGAGTAGATTTATTAAGCCCACTCATATTAAGACTGCCATTTAATTTATTTTTCAGAACAATCTCTCCAACTTTGAGGGAGTCAGTTCTAACCAGTTCAGCATCATCATACCCGCCGATTCCTTTAGCTGGAATTGTACCAACAGTTTCCAGCTCTAAATCCTCAATTGCCGGTTTGTGATAAATCGTGCTTGATGCTCCCGAGTCAAGAATCATCCAGAGTTTTCTTTTACCGTTTAATATCACCGGTATTCGTAAATGTCCCAATTTGTAATCTATATTTACTGAAACCTTAGAAGATTCTGGCGGGAAGAAGACATTCGATGGTTTTTGAGAAGGCATATTAAATATTGAATCAGATATTTTTTTATTTATTTGAATTGTTTCTACACTAAAATATGTATTGAGATTGGCACTTTTGACAGTTGCATGTAAATAAAATGGGAATAAGATATCGTTGATTGTTCTATAATCACTAAAAGTTGTAATTGTATTTAAATTATCCAATTTGCTCATTGACATAGTTCTCTGTCCGGTATTAATATCAAAATATACTGAAACAGTGTCAAGATTGAGTGGGTAAAAGTCAACTTGATGGAATTCATCATTATTATAATTAGCTAAGCCGATATAATTATATGCCCCTGGGATAGAACCAATACTAAGATTTGAAAAAGAATCAAAATACAGTGTACTTAGTATATTATTTTTTTCATAACCGGTTATTTCCGTATATGATTCGTTTAAATCTTTGCCCCATGCAGTAATCCCATCATAGCCTTGAATAAGACTGAAATTTTCCATATCAATTTTGACATAAAGTTTATCAGGCATTTTTAATATCTGTTTGAATTTACCGGATATGCCGTTTAATATTACTGTACCTTCGGTGGTTATAGTTTCTAAATTTTTTAAGCCGTCATATCCTTTGTCCCCTCCAATAGATTTAACTAA
>JAYEHE010000407.1:0-1889 GCA_034659415.1 Candidatus Zixiibacteriota bacterium
GATACTTTATACATATTCAGCCAAATTAATAATCCGATCGACACAATTATTTATTACCTCCAAACGAGCACTGAATCTGGAAATTTAGAATTACCATCAAATATTCAAGCAAAATATTTAATGAAAAAAATCAACAGCGATACCCCGATAATTTATTCTTCCTTTGTTAGGGATATTACTTATAGCGTAATCAACTCTAATACTATTGGTATAGATTTGGAAATCCGCACCGAGTTCCCTGATCAAGATTATAATGAAAATGAAGGATATCGTATCTATGCTGCAAACGAAAGCGTAACCTTAAGAAATTTAGCCTTTCAGTAAGAGGACAGAACTATGAAACATATATTAAAAAATGAATCAGGAGCGGCGTTAATTATTACAATTAGCTTAATAATGATACTTTCATTAATTGGTATAACATCTATTGAGACAGCTCATACTGATGTAGAACTATCATTTAACCAACAACAGGCTGATAAAGCATTTTTTATTGCTGAAGCAGGTTCAAATCGTGCTTATGTAAAACTAAATAATAACAATGATTGGGATACTGGTTTTGTAAATATTGAAATAAATGATGGTATCTATGACGTTGCGGTCAGAAACTTTCTTGATGACCCTTCTCTTGATGATACAGTTATAATAACTTCATCGGGCACATTTCGGGAAGCAACATCAATAATTGAGTTAACTACTGTTCCTGAATATAGTAGCCCGTTTAAATTTGGAATGTTCGGAAAAGATAGTATTCATATAAAAAATGGTATGGATGTCAATTCCTACAATTCTGACTCTGGCTCATATGCGGCAACAGCCGATACCCTTCACGGAGACGTTGGCTCCAATGGCTTTATAGAAATAAAAAATGGAGCAAGTATTGGTGGAAATGTAGTTACTTCCTTAGTTGGAGGTGCAAATGTCCATCCAGGGGCAACTATAACAGGAGAAATCGTAGATGATACCCCTGAACAAATTCCACCAGACATCCCCCAAAGTGAATTTGACTGGGCAGAAGCAAATAATGATGCAGGAATCGGTTTCTCTGGATCTTCTTACACCTATAACCCTTCAACAAATTCTCTATTAGCCAAGGGAAATTTGGAGCTAAGTGAGGGAGTATATTTCTTCTCAAGCATTATACTAAAAAATAATGCCAGCCTGACAGTCGCTCCGGGTGACGATGTTACAATTTATGTAACCGGAGATATTGAATTGAAAAATTCTGCTGAAGTCAATCCCGGCGGCACTCCTTCCGATCTGATGATATATTCTCAGGGTGATTTCGTTTTAAAGAATAGCGGAGATTTCTATGGAACATTTTATAATCCAAACGGAGTTGCTGATTTAAGAAATTCAGGAAGTTTCTTCGGTGCCGTTGTGGCGGGCTATACAATTGCACATAACAGCTCCAATTTTCACTACGACCGAAACCTGGGAACTCTCGATGGAGGTCCAACTGGTAAAATGGCAATAGTTGGTTGGCAGGAATTGTAATTTTAAATTTAACAATTAAGAGTTATGACAAAAGCCTTACATGCTTTAATAAAGACAAACTTTTACATGTATTACATAGCCCTTCAAAAGGAGACCATAAGAATGAAAAATATTTTCAAAAATGAATCAGGGTCAGCACTAATTATTACATTAAGTTTACTGATGGTGCTTTCACTAATAGGTTTGATGTCTGTCAAAACATCTCATACAGACGTAGAACTGTCATTTAATAAACAACATAACGAAAAATCATTTTATAATGCAGAAGCAGGGGCAAACAGAGCACTTGTAGATTTATGCAATAATAATAATTGGGATTCCGGTTATGTTAGTATAGCATTAAATGATGGCACATATGATGTAGTAATTAGAAACATTTTTGATAATCCTGC
>JAYEHE010000408.1:0-1884 GCA_034659415.1 Candidatus Zixiibacteriota bacterium
GCGATGATAGCTCCTCCCGCAAAGAAGTCATCCTGGGTAAATAACTCGACAGTCAAAAGTTCTTCATGGCTGATTAAGGTACTAATGAGGCATCTTCCTTTAAAAGTTTCATATTAAGAATAGTCATTTCCTCGATAATTTCAAGTAGTTTCTTGTAATTATCTGAATATTGTATTGCCGTATCCACCCGTTTTTTTCCCAAATAAATAATGTGAGTTTTTTTGTCTTTGTTTAAGGAAAAGTAGTACTGCTTGTTGCGTGTTCCAATGAGAACTACGCTTCCACGCATAAAAGGCCCCAGTTCAGTCAACATTTTCTGAAGCACTTTTACTCTTTTTTTCATTTTCACGATTTCCTGCTTGACCATTGTGTCCTCCTGTGATATATATTATAGGCTATGCTATATAGCATAGCCTATAATCTGGATAATGTCAACTAAAAAAGTGGAGGCATCTATGTTCGAGTATATGGAAAATCTTCTTAAAGCGATGCGGCCGGCTTTTTCACGGCAAAAGACCTTCAAGTGGTTTGTGATTGTTTTTATAGGATTTGTGTTGCGAAACGATACATTCGGAGTCAGTTCTATTGTAAGAGCTTTATGGTTGGATCCATCTTGTTATGCGTGCCTTTTACATTTCTTTCATTCCACCGCATGGAGGGGAGATATGTTGCTTAAGTGCTGGTGGTTATGGCTAATAAATGAAAAAGTGGTGTATCGGGTGGGTGGACGTATTATAATGGTAGGCGATCATACAAAAACACCAAAAGATGGTCGCCGTATACCGGAAGTGAGCACACTGCGTCAAGATTCCGAAACATCTAGCAAACCGACATATTTTAGGGGGCATCATTGGGCTTGCATTGGTTTGTTGGTCAATGCCGGAAGGAAGTTTTTCGCCACTCCATTGTGGACTGAAATCCATCGTGATTCCTTACAACATTCCCGGTCAACACGTATTGTAGCCATTGCAGGACATATAGCAAAGGTTATGGGAAATAAAGCCATTATCGTACTTGACGCATTTTTTGCTGTGGGCCCCGTTTTCAAAGTAGCAGCTCAACAAGAAGGATTTCTTCACATTCTCACTCGGGCAAAGAAGAACGTCGTTGCCTATCTTCCACCTCTTAAACCGAGAAAAAAACCACGTGGTCGTCCGAAAACCTATGGGGAAAAGTTGCACTTGATGGCATTGTTCGACCTCTGGTCACACAAGTTCAAAAAAGCCGAAGCGATTATTTATCAACAACAAGAAGTTGTTAGCTTCCTCACTCTGGATTTGATTTGGAAACCTGTTAAAAAACAACTTCGTTTCTTTTTAATAGAAACTTCTCGTGGACGAATTATCCTGATGACTTCGGATCTAACCATGGAACCTCTAATCGCCCTCAAACTTTATTGCCGTAGAGTTACCATTGAAACCATGTTCGACATGCTTAAAAATCTACTCGGCGCTATGCACTACCATTTCTGGTCAAAATACCTTAAGCCAGTCTCCCGTAAGCCACTTAAAAAGAACATAATAAGACCTGTTTCCTCTCAACCAACAAAAACGGAAAATACTCTGGATGCCATTGAAAAATTCAGCCATATTCAGTTGGTTGTACTTGGTTCTTTTCAACTGCTCGCTTGCAACTTTAATCAGGAAATATGTAATAAAGCACGTTGCTGGCTTCGTACTTCTTGTAATGATATTCCTTCTGAGTTCGTTACTCGAAGTGCTATCTCAAATGTCATTCGAAGGAATTTATTCAGTTTCGGCAAAGACTGGATAACGCAGTTAATTCTTGAGAAGCAAAACAGGTCAAATAATACTGGACATTCACAAATGGTTGCTTAAATTAAACTTTTGACTGTCGAGTATAGTATATGAAAAACAATTTGTT
>JAYEHE010000409.1:0-1883 GCA_034659415.1 Candidatus Zixiibacteriota bacterium
AGAGCACTTTCCCCTTCGTCAAGGACAGTATCTAAAACTATTGGATTAGTATAAATTGACATTGGATTTGGGAGAACGGAAATAGCACCTAATAGGTCAGGCCGAGGACCAATATGTTCTGTAGTATTGCCTAATTGGGGAGTTCCGGTTGATACCAATGCATCGCGAATTTGGTCGGAGGTCATTTGAGCACCAATATTGTTAGCTTTGTAATAACCCTGTAAGCAGGTAACAGCACCGGTTACTATCGGTGAAGCTGATGAAGTTCCGCTAAAACTACTTGTATAATATTGATCTTCATCACCACCACCGTCAAATAGACCGCCGTAGCCGGTAGTGTAAACACCAGAACCATATCCTTGTAGATTAACTCTTTCACCATAATTTGAAAACCCGTGCTTCTGCAAATTTGACGAAGAGGAAGCAGGGTAACCAGCACCGACTATTATAGCATGTGAATTTCTCGATGTTGTATCAAATAGATGATTGTATATAAAAATATCATCAAAGTCTTCAGCACCATTTCCTGCGGCTTCAACAACTATTATTCCTTTTGTCCAAGCATATACAATAGCATCAAAATTAGCCTGCCAGTACTCCATACAGACATAACCTAACTGGTCGGGTCGGTTCTCGAAATTATAATGAGGTCCTGGAGCATGTAATTCAATAAGTATGACATCGCCCGGGTTTAGAGTGTCAGCAGCAGTTATAAGAGCTTCAGCAGTCGATAAACTGCCAATTGAAACCATGCCAATATCTGCACCGGGACAAATACCAGTTACGCCATAGCCATTATCTCCTGCAATCATCTCGCCAATTACTGCTGTACCATGATTGGTCCAGCTCGGGTCGCTTAACATTTCGCCGGCAATTAGTCCGCCAAAGGCTTTGTCCAAATCTTCGTGAGTATCCTGCCAGCCGCCTTCGATATCAATAATTTTAACACCGGATCCGTTACCACCTGGTAATGTATTCAAATAGTCAGCATCGACTCCTGCAGGAGCCGCCTCACGATAATCTTGGTTAGGTTGGTAATCAGGAGTAGGCGGGTCTATATCACCTGCTGGTTCTGGCGTTGGTTCAAAATAAGCGATTTCAACATAATTCAGGTCATTCAAATTATTTATTAGGTTTTCTGCTTCAATGGTATTTTGAACATTGACAAAATAATAACTATTTAAATCGGCTAATTCCTGATGACTTTTTCCTTGAAGGATTTCTTTTTTCCGGTCATTAGATGCCACAGATTTATTATTGAAAAGTCTTCTAAAATTATTGTTGTAATGTGGAGTTAAATATTCGTTGGCTTTTTGAATATCCAAACCGAGTTTTGAATATAGCCTATTTTTTCCGGAACGAACTTTATAATTATCTTTAAACTTAATAACAACATGGGAAATTTTTGTTTTTTGATTAATTGAAATATGAGTTGATTTGGAAGCCGGTACTCTTTTTTTCAAGATTATTCTGCTGTCAGATGTTTTATTCTTACTAAGAGAGACTCCTGATATGGGTGAAATAATTAGAGCAAAAAAACATATTGATAGTACTGAAAGCAATTTACGCGACAAACCCATCATTATTCCTCCAATGATATGTTAAGATATATTTTCCAGTAAAGTAAATGTTTGTACTTTTTAGTTGTTCAGTAAAATATACCGTAAAATAACTATTTGTCAAATTCTATATTATCTTATGAATATCGGATAATTAAGAAAAATGATGAATTTATAAGTTAGATAATCTATTTTTACCGTTTATGGCAGGTATTCTCAATGGGTATTTACCTGAGAAGCAACTGGTACAGAAAGATGTATCGGGCAGAGAAGGCATTGCTACCATCCCTTTTACAGATAAATATCTGAGAGAATCGACTTTTA
>JAYEHE010000410.1:0-1876 GCA_034659415.1 Candidatus Zixiibacteriota bacterium
AGGGATATTACTTATAGCGTAATCAACTCTAATACTATTGGTATAGATTTGATTACGCTATAAGTAATATCCCTAACAAAGGAAGAATAAATTATCGGGGCATCGCTGTTGATTTTTTTCATTAAATATTTTGCTTGAATATTTGAAGGTAATTCTAAATTTCCAGATTCAGTGCTCGTTTGGAGGTAATAAATAATTGTGTCGATCGGATTATTAATTTGGCTGAATATGTATAAAGTATCTCCATTAATGTCATAAGCATCATGAGTACCTACTTTGAAGCCTGCCATTCTCAGATTATTTTCAATTTCATATAATGTTGCTCGACAATTTTGTTGCATGTCGGATATATTTTCCTGTGCAAATGTCTGATTGTTTAATCTGATATATAATTGCAGTCCGGCAGTACTGATGATACCAGTAATTAAGAGAGAGAGCAAAAGTTCTATAATAGTAAAACCGCTATTTCTAATAAGTTTTTTCATGATATTTTCCCCCTTAACTTTCTATCAAATAAGAAGTAGAACTAAGATTTTTTTGCCTGTTATAAAGATTTAGCCATGAAATATTAACATCTATCTGAACTACACCGTTCGGAATTGAAGCGTCTGTGGAATTATCTTCTAAAGAAATAGTTCTTGAAAATATATTTGTACTACTAGTTGACTCCGAGGATGTATCTTCACCTGACAGGGTTGGCTTTGTCCATAAAATATCCTCTGTTTCTTCAAATGGTAAAGCGGGTAAAGATCCTACTCCCTGGTATTCTTCAATTGTTTCTTTGATTAAATTAGAAGCAAAAGAATTATCTCTTGCTATAACATTGCTTTCTATTGACAAAGAAAACATGGGGGCTAAGCCTATCAAGCCAAAACTGAAAATAATAAATGCAACCATAGCCTCAAGTAAGCTTATTCCTTTTTCATTTCTTAAATGTCTAAATTTCATATATATATTCTCCTTTGACAAAATCAATTGCAAAGCTTGTGCCATTAAAATTATTGACTATGTTTTGTTGTATTGTTTTGTAACGCATTGATTCGGTGGTAGTTATGGCATGTGTGTTTATTGTGCATAAGGTTTGTCTTGAATGGAGAGTATGGGATTGTCACTATACACATTGATAGAAATCTCCAACAACGATTATTTGTTTTTTGTTTACAGGCATATAATTTTTTTGGAAGAAAAACTTCTTGAGTCTGTATTTAACATAAGAATTTAACCTAAAGTTCCGGAAATAGTTGACCTGAAAGTCATAACTGATTGGTTTGTATAGACATAAATTTTAGTGGACATGGTTGTTTTTTGGAACTTATTAAGTGTAAATGGGTATTATATTACAAGAACACTGAAAGGCACAAATATGGCGAAAGAATCAGAAAAAGATATAGATTTTCGGTTAATGAAAGCCATTCAAAATGGCAACATGGTTGCATTTAATGAATTGGTTGACCGTTACAAAGACCGCCTACTAAATGTAATTGGTCGGATGGTCAGCTCATCTGAAGAAGCTGAAGATATTGTGCAGGAAACATTTATTCGGGTATATCAGCATCGCCAATCGTTTAATTTCCAACATTGTTTATCAACTTGGATTTATACAATTGGTTTGAATCTTGGTCGGAATGAGCTTAGAAAAAGGAAGAAATTTAAACATTATGATATAAATGAGATGCAAGGTAATGAAGCCGAGTTTGCAGTGGAGATGAAAGTGCCAACGCGTCTTCCCGAAATTCTTAATCATGCCGTTTCATCATTGCCCGAAAAATACCGTACTGCCTTTATGCTTCGCGATGTGCAAGAATTGCCTTATGAAGAGGTTGCTAAGATTTTAGACATACCTCTGGGAACTGTAAAATCGCGTGTCAATCGAGCA
>JAYEHE010000411.1:0-8419 GCA_034659415.1 Candidatus Zixiibacteriota bacterium
TGATGGTATCGCTGTCCAGTTGCATCGGGATCGAAGATATATTCGGGAAAGAGATTTGTATCTTTTAAAGGGAATAATCAAAACCAAACTTACCATTGAAATTCCTCCAGTTGAGGAAATTTTTGAAAAAATATTGGAAATCAAGCCATGGATGGTAACAATTGTTGCTGACCAGGCTGATAGTACTACTCCAATGGCATCATTTGATTTTAATTCGGTACCGGTAGAAATGAATGATATAACTGAGCGGCTAAAAGGAGCAGGAATCAATGTTTCATTTCATATCGACCCGGAACCTGAACAAGTTAAAGGTGCCAGTAAAGCAGGTTCTAATGGAGTGTTGCTTAGTTGTGCTCGTTATGTCGAAGCACGTTCACTTGAATCAGCTCAAGAAGAATTGGACAAATTGGATCGTGCCGCATCATTAGCTCAAAAATATTCAATGACGGTTAGTGCTGGACGAGGTTTGAATTATAATAATATTGAGCCTTTAGTTGAACTGGGTAATATTGATGAATTTTTTATCGGTTATTCAGTCTGTTCCCGTGCTATGATGGTTGGCTATGATAGAGCTATTAATGAGATGAAGCAGTTGTTGAAAACTAATTAAAAAATAAAATTAAATTCAAAAAAATGTCAGATAAGAAAATAACTATTGAGGTAATGCCTGAGAGCAAGGGAATTCGCCTTGATAAATTTCTTTCTGAATCAGATAAGCTGGAATTAAGCCGTAATAAAGTTCAGCAACTGATTGAATCTAATTACATTAGAGTCAATAATCAAATAACTGATAAAAAATATAAAATTTCAGTCGGGGATAAAATTGAGATTATTATTGCTCCACCTGTTCCGGTTGACATAACTGCTGAAAATATTCCGCTTGATATTGTTTATGAAGATGACTATCTGGCGGTGATTAATAAACCTGCCGGTCTTGTTACTCATCCGGGAACGGGGAATTTTTCAGGGACGCTGGTTAACGGCATTATGTATCATATTAAACAACTGCCAAATTCATCTCCCGCTGACCGTCCCGGACTTGTTCACAGACTTGATAAAAACACATCCGGTTTGCTGGTTATTGCCAAAACCGATAGTTGCTTACAAAAACTTCAGGAAGCGATCCAAAACAGAACTGTTAAAAGAACTTATCTCGCTATTATCTGCGGGCATATGAAAGAAGATGCCGGCGAAATAAATCTTCCGATTGGAAGGTCTATCAGAGATAGAAAAAAAATGATGGTGACCAATAAGAACAGCAGGGAAGCTATCACTCATTATAGATTATTAAAAAGATATCGGTCATATGATTATTTGGAAATAAATCTTCAAACGGGTCGAACACACCAGATAAGAGTTCATTTTTCATATTTGGGGCATCCGGTTTTTGGAGATCCTGAGTATGGCGGAAGAGCAAAATGGGTCAACGGAATGTTTGCTCCCGATAGAGCCAAAGCGAAAGAGATGCTTGAGATTATAGATAGGCAGACATTGCAGGCTTATCAACTTGAATTTCAACATCCTGTTACTGATGAGATGCTTAGTTTCAAAGCAAAGCTTCCGGAAGATTTTCAAAATGTGCTTAATATGTTAGATGATGAGGGGTGTTAGTTTTCTGTAGGGAAAGCCTCGAAGAGGTTTGCCATTGCCATAAATAATGAGAATTGTGATAATAACAGAGTAGGTTTCTTCGAAACCTCCCCTACGGATTTTATAAAGAGGTAAATTTCAAGATTAATTGTTGTCAGTTGACAATACTTAACTCCCTTCGTATATATCTTCATGAGTGAAAATAATCCAAAATCAAAACTTACCTATGCCGCCAGCGGTGTCGATGTCAAAGCTGGCGAAGAATCAGTAGAAAAAATAAAAAGCCTTGTGGCAGAGACATTTAACCCACAGGTTTTAACCGGAATTGGTGCTTTTGGCGGTTTTTTCAAACCGGATATGAAGGGGATTGAAAAGCCGGTTTTTATCTCATCGGCTGATGGCGTAGGAACTAAATTAAAATTAGCTTTCATGACCGATCTTCATGATACGGTCGGCGAAGATTTAGTGAATCATTGTGTCAATGATATTTTAGTTCACGGTGCTAAAGCACTGTTTTTTCTTGATTACATTGCTACCGGAAAACTTTCTACGGAAGTGGTCGCAGGAATTGTTACCGGTTTGAGCCGGGGCTGTAAAAATTCCGGAATGGCATTGCTTGGCGGGGAAACAGCAGAAATGCCGGATTTTTATCAGATAGGGGAATATGATTTAGCCGGATTTATTGTAGGTGTTGTTGATGAAAACAGAATTATCAACGGTTCTACTATTGTTGAAGGTGATGTTTGTCTTGGGCTAAAATCAAATGGTCTGCATACCAACGGTTATTCACTGGCACGGAAAGTTGCGTTTGAAATTGGCGGATTGAAACCAGATGATAAGATTGAAGAGTTGGGTGAAACAATCGCACAAAGCTTAATGAAAGTACACCGTTGTTACGCCAATTTGATTCACCCAGTGCTTGACAATTTTTCTATACACGGCATGGCACATATTACCGGAGGAGGTATTCCGGGGAATTTAAAAAGGATATTGCCCGAAGGACTCTCTGCCGAAATTAAAAAAGGAACATGGGATATACTTCCAATTTTTGATTATCTCAAAAAAATTGGGAATATTGACCCTGATGATATCTATTCTGCTTTCAATATGGGGATTGGATATATTCTGGTTGTGCCAAAACAGGAAGCAGAAAATGTTATCAAACATCTTAATCAAGCAGGAGAAGATGTTTTCACAATTGGTAAAATTATTAAAGGTGATAAAACTGTTAGGATGGTAGATTAACAAATGGTATTACTTTGCATTATGGATGGATTTGGTTTACGGGAGAACGCACCCGATAACGCTATTGCCGCCGCCTATAAGCCAAATTACGATAAGTTAAAATCAACTTGCCCATTTTCTGAAGTTGATGGCTCAGGTCTGGCAGTTGGTCTTCCCGAGGGACAAATGGGGAACAGCGAAGTTGGGCATCTTAATCTTGGTGCCGGCCGAGTGGTCTATCAGGAAATAACCCGTATAGATAAAACAATATCCGATGGTTCTTTTTTTAAGAACGAAGTTTTCCTGAATGGTTTTGATAAAATTTCTGCAAGTGGAAACGCCTTGCATCTGTTTGGTCTTGTCTCCGATGGTAAAGTACATTCATCATTAGACCATCTGTATGCTTTAGTAAAATTAGCTAAAGAAAAAAATATTAAAGAAGTTTATCTCCATTGTTTTATGGATGGCAGGGATACTCCTCCAAATTCCGGAAAAGAATATATCAGGCAGGTTTTGGCTGAATTTGATAAAATTGGATTAGGGAAGATAGCAACTATCGGCGGTCGATATTACGGGATGGATCGGGACAAACGATGGGAAAGAGTTGATAAAGCGTATCGGGCTATTGTTTTAGGCGAAGGGGGAAAACATACTGACCCAATTAAAGCGATTGAAAATTCATATGCAAATAATGTGACCGACGAATTTATTTTGCCGATTGTTATTGATCATGGCGAGCAATATGACGGTCGTTTAAAAGAAAATGATTTGGCTTTGATTTTTAATTTTCGGTCTGATCGCGTTCGGCAATTATCTAATCTGTTTTTAGGGTATGAGACAGATAATTATCACCCGGAAAATTGCCCAAAAGTAAATTTAATAACGATGACCGAATACGATGCAAATATGAAAGAAGCATCGGTTGCATTTCCTCCTGAAAAAATTGAAATGATTTTGGGTGAATACCTTTCAAATCTTGGATTGAAACAGCTTCGTACTGCAGAAACAGAAAAATACGCACATGTGACTTTCTTTTTTAATGGCGGAAACGAAACACCATTTGAAGGAGAGGATAGGGATATGATTGCTTCTCCTAAAGTTGCAACTTATGATTTACAACCGGAGATGTCATCGGTTGAGGTCACCGAAAATGCTGTTAATAAAATAAATTCCGGTCAGTATGATTTTGTAGTGTTAAACTATGCCAATTGTGATATGGTTGGGCATACAGGTGATTTTGAGGCGGCAAAAAAAGCTGTTGAGGCGGTTGATGTTGGGCTTGGGAAACTTCTTGAAGCTGTTAAAAATCAAAACGGAATGGCTATTATTACTGCTGATCATGGCAATGCGGAGGTTATGTATAATCCGGAAACCGATGGACCATGGACGGCACATACTACTAATTTGGTTCCTTGTTTATTGTTTGACCCGACTCATAAGTTGGGAGAAGTTTCGCTTAGAGAGAGAGGAATTTTAGCTGACATTGCTCCGACTATTCTTGATATAATGGGTAAAGAAATTCCAAAAGAGATGACTGGAAAATCACTCATTATTAGAAAATGATATTTTTATCATGTTTAAAAAACTTTATAAATTTATTCTCCCCGATGATGTAACTGTTCGCAAAAGAAGATTTGAACTTCTTCTCTGGTCATTTTTACTCGCTTTATCATATTATTCTAAATGGACTGGTTTCTTAGCTTGGGTATCTCTTGTCAGACCGATAATAATTATTTCATCATTAGAAAAAAGGGAAGCATTCAACGCGGCTTTCTTTTTTAGTTTTTTCTTTAATCTATTTGCTCTTTATTGGGTTGGAATTGTGACGCCCCCCGGAATGGTAGCGGCGGTAGTTATAATAGGGTTTTATTATGCTTTCATGTTTAAACTATTTTGGAAAGTCTATAAAATCAAACCGTTGTATGGGTATATTTTATTTCCCTTTTTATGGGTCGGTTTGGAATATTTCAGAACTCTTACTGAATTTGCTTTCCCTTGGTCGGATATAGGCTATACCCAGTCATATTATTTAAATATTCTGCAAATTGTATCGGTAACGTCGGTGCATGGTTTGTCATTTATAATAATTACTGTCAATATTTTATTGGTACAGCTATTTAGGAAAACTGTTTCGGTTGAAAGAAAATTAACATCTGTATTTGTTTCCATAGCGATTTTGCTTGGTGCATGGTCATATGGTTGGGTTGTAACTCCAAAATATCCGGTCCCCGGTGATTATCCGGTGGCGATGCTTCAGGGATCAGTTCCTCTTGAAGTTAAATGGGCAAAAGGAAATAGAGGGTATAGTTTTGACCTTTATGACTCTCTTGCTACTACGGTGTCAGGTGATTCTATAAATTTGTATGTTTGGCCCGAGACATCGGCTCCCTGCTATTTAACACATGATAAAAGACGACAGGAAGATGTTGGAAAGATAGCTCTTAAATCAAGCTGTTATCATTTGGTAGGTGCCTTAGGAGCCAGAGTAGATGAGAATGGAGAATCTCATTTCAATTCTTGTTATCAGGTAAATCCTGAAGGTATAATTGAGAAGAGATATGATAAAATTAAATTAGTGCCATTTGCTGAGCGGGTTCCTTATCAGGATTATTTGCCATTTTTGCATGAAAAATTTTTGAGAAAATATCTAACATTTATTGAAACCTATAATGTTCAATGGTGGTCTGATTTTAGAGCCGGGGATAGTTTGAAATTATTTGAATTACCAAACGCTGTGTATTCCGTTCTTATCTGTTTTGAATCTACTTTTCCGGAATTTGTTCGACAGGGGATTCTTAATGGTGCTGAATTTGTGGTGGGGATAACTAATGATACTTGGTTTAAAAAATCGGTTGGGATTCATATGCACTCAAGAGTATTTTTGACCCGCATGGTTGAAAACAGAGTTTGGGGCGTAAGAGTTGCCAATAGCGGTTTGACTTATATTGTTGATGACTATGGAAGAATCAGGACTGATTTAGAAGTTTACGAAGTGGCGGCACTTGTGGGTAATGTGAAAAAATTGGATGAGTATTCGGTCTTTACTGAATATGGGGATATAATCGGTCGGATATCGTTCTTGATAACTATCTCACTTATCGGTATATTTATTTTATTATGGCTGGCAAGAAAAGTAATACCTTAAAATTATTAATATTTCTAATATTACTAATATCTCTGATTTGTTTACCTGTTTTATCTATGGAACTTACTTGGGATAATATTACTTCATTCAATCAAGTTCGTTCATTTAATATTTTAGATGACAGCCTTTATCTGGCAACTTCCGGTGGCTTGTTAATGGTAACTAATCGCAATATACAGCCATTA
This sequence comes from Candidatus Zixiibacteriota bacterium, assembly GCA_034659415.1. Classification (GTDB taxonomy): domain Bacteria; phylum Zixibacteria; class MSB-5A5; order GN15; family FEB-12; genus QNAD01. The sequence continues at coordinate 6,145 of JAYEHE010000411.1, forward strand.
CAAATAATTAATACCGATGGCTTAGGCACGGTTGATATAACGGACATTATCAAAGATAACAACAACCAAAAATGGGTGGCTGGACTTGGACGATTGATAAAATTTAATTTTGATATGTCTCAGATTTATATGTTTAAAAATGAAGATAATGAACTAATTGAATTATATAAATTGTATGATGATGGCAATAAAATCTGGGTTGGCACAGAAGCCGGTTTGGTATTATTTGATAAAACAACCGATGGTGGCCAGATTCAAGACAGCTATGAACTTTTTGGGCAGTTAAATCCATCGCCTGATGTTTATGATATTTTTATCGATGGTAATATTATTTATCTGGCGACATCAGCAGGAATTGCTTTGGCTGATAAATCAAATCCAACTTTATTGAATTCACCTCTGAACTGGAAAACATATAGTCTGATTGATTACTCTCAAATGGGAAGTGATGAAGTATGGTCTATAATTTCTTTTGAATCAAAACTGTATGCGGCAACCTCACGGGCAATTATAGAAATAGATACTGAATCTGATATAGTTAATATGTTGCCAATCGGAAGCGGGATAACGAGTGCAAGGTTAGAATTACAAAATGATACTTTATTCTATTTTTTTGATGATACTTTTGGGGGCGGAATGGGGTATGTCAAAAATCAAACTATAACTGCTTTAGATATTAACAGCCTGAGCGAAGCTCCTGTTGTTGGAATAACTTTTGATAGTGAAAAATGGATTGCTACTGATAATAAAAATATTTTTATAACAGATGGTAACAATGTAGAGAAATATCAATACGGGAATTTACCCAAAAATGATGTGGCGGATATGAATATACTCGATAACGGTATTATGCATGTCGGTTTTATAACAGGCGGGTTGGCTGTGTATGAGAATTCTGAATGGGAAATGTTTGAATCTATAGCAGGTGTTACTCATATTTCGAATAATAATGGTTCCGGTAGTTGGATTGGAACTTTTGGCGATGGGCTAACTCTTTATAATAATAACATATTTACAAAATACACCAATAGTAACAGCACTTTGATAGGTAACACTGACAACCTTCCTCGTAGTTTAAGTTTTATAGTTGTCAATGGATTGGCAGTTGACGGCAGGTATTTATATACGGCTTGTTATCGTGCGGCTAATGGATTCCCTGTTGTAATTGCGGATTTAAATAACCTTAACAGGTGGGATTCATTAGGGATAACAGAAGGAATCACTAATGAGTTTGTAACGTCTTTGGCTGTCCATGAAAATTATATGGCGGTTGGGACCGAGACAGTCGGTCTTTATTTTTGTGATCGTGGGGATAATCCTTTCAATCATGATGATATAGTATTTGAGAATCATACTCGTGAAAATAGCTTTATAATTTCTAATTCTATCAGAGTTGTTGAGTTTGATCCGGATGGTAACTTATGGGTTGGGACTAATTTTGGTTTGTCCCGATATAATTCTGGAATTGAATACTATGTTGATGTTGAACTGCCACAGGATATTAGCTCTGACATAACTGCTTTGGAGTTTGATGGGCGGGGGAATTTATGGATTGGAACTACAAACGGACTTGGTTATTACAATGCTACTACCGATGAGATTTGTATTTATCATAGTGAAAATAGCGGTTTAGTTAATGATAGAATAAATGCTATAACCTATGATTGGAATACAGGTAATACATACATATCTACAATGGGAGGTATTTCAAAAATATTTTCTTTGTATGGATCACCAACTACTGAAATTGAAAAAGTTATAGCGTTCCCTAATCCATTTATTATTACAGGTGCAGATGATAGATTGAATTTTAATTATTCAAAAGCGGGGACTGTTCGTATTTATAATATAGCTGGTGAATTAGTTTGTGAGACGCCGGTGAATTCAGGTTGGGATGGCACGAATCAAAAAAATGAGGACGTTGCCTCAGGAGTATATATTTTTATTTTAACAAACGATGAAAGTGAACTGGCTCGGGGAAAAATATTTTTGGTACGCTGATGATTCAAATACGACAATTATCAGATAAAGAGATTCAAGAAGAACAATTAGAGCAGTTTTCAGAATATAACCTGTTTTCATCTATTGGGTTTTCTGATTTATGGGAATGCATGGGGGGGAAGGCTTTGTTTTGGACGGCTTTTGAAGATGATAAAATTATCGGCGTGCTGCCATCGGTTGAATTCGGAATCAATAAGTTAAAACGGCTACAGGCAATGCCCGATGGATGCTATTCTAATTTATTATGTAATGATAACTCTAATAGAGGTGAAAT
>JAYEHE010000412.1:0-1873 GCA_034659415.1 Candidatus Zixiibacteriota bacterium
CGGAAGCACTAACGGTTAATCCCCAAGCAGACCAATTACTTATATCATTTCCACTCGTAAATTCATGATCAATTATAGGCACTCCAACTGTTTTAGCAATGCTATAAGTCCTTCCTGGCATCTGCATCCCAAACGCATAATAGTCTTTGCAAATTTTCTGACTATTCACAGTTTTTTCTATCCCATCGACAAAAAATTTCCAGTTTTTTGCTATTGTGGTTTCGCTCTCGTAATATTTTAATTTATGGCATCCCATTGAACAACAAAAATACTAATCTTTTTTCTTTTTAATTGGAATCATTAATTGAAATTGATTTGATATAAAAATTCAATTATAGATTTCAATATATTTAATCGTAGTTGCAAACTACGATTAGCGAGGGGCTTCAATACTATTTAACACATTGATTATTTTAAATCTAAAGTAGAATTGATATAGCTATTAATACTATCGCCTTTTACCCAATACAAACTAAAATTTGTTGTTTTATGTTTTAGCAAAAATTCAACTTGATTTTGATTATTTTGAATCATTGTATATTCATAATCATGTGATAAATGCTCATTTATTAAAGAGTCAATATTTTTATTTTCTTTCAAATCATCTAAAAACCCTCTTATATCAACTTCAACCCGATTTACTTCATTCGTTATCTCATTATTTTTGATTGAAAAAACATATTGAAACAATTCTCTAAAATATACTGTGCTTGAATAACTAATTACAAGCATTACCATCAAGCCTGCAATAAAACCTATTAAGATATTAATCCATTTTCCTCTCATTTTATTTCTCCTCTTTAGTTAGTGAATTAAAATAAGGAGTATCTCCTTCAAAACTATCTAAGTCCTTTTGATTAATATTAGATCTTTTCCCATAACCACCTTTTCCATACGTATCTTTTGCTAAATTCTTAACCTCATTTCTAAATGCACTTTGTTCATCATCCGTAATACTTTCTCTACTTTTTATCTTATTAAAGTAAGTTTGTACAGCTTCTTTTCCTGCAAATTCCCTAACATAACTTTCATTCCCAAACTCTTTTTGATTATCTCCAGCAGCAAACGCCCTTGCTACACGAACTTCAACTTCTTTTGCTAATGCAGATTGATTTGTGCCTGTTTCTTTACCAAACAAATATTGTCCAGCATGAAATACTTCCTCAAAGACAGTTTCTTGTCTTGAAAACGCAGATGTTTTTTGATTAAACTGGATTGTATGTTTGTTAAAATAACTACCCGCATCAAAGAAAGTTCCATCTCTGGTTTGCTGAAAATGACCATGTTCACCTTGTAATGCAGCAAAATCTTGTCCACCAGTTCTATTTACTGAAAAGTATTCTTCTGAACCATGCACTTGACCGTAAACCTTATTGAAAATATCATTTTTACGCAGAACTTTTATCGTTGTGTTGAAAGCCTTCTCTTCTGAATCAAGCAAAACACCTGGAACAATTTTTCTGCCATCAGGGTCAATAAAATAAATTGGGTTATTTGCAACGTAAGCATAAGGACTTAAACTTGGATATTTAACAAAAAGAGGGTCTGGTCTCCATCTTCTATTTATTCTTGGATTATATACATAATCACTTAAACTGTAATGGTTCCCGTTTCCAAAAACCTCATCATCTTGCTCCATACCATTGAAGGAGAACCTATAACTCTCACCAATTTCTTCAACTTTTACATTATCAAGATAGAACAGCAAATTGGTACTTGTAGCATCAGCACGTTGGAATATCAGGTCTGCAGTAGTTGTTGTAGCAATAAATTCAACATCAATATCAGCATCTACTTTGGTGTTGTTAATAAACATAAATGTGCCATCAGATGGATTTTTAACCATGTATTTTACTCTTGCTAAATTTGAGCC
>JAYEHE010000413.1:0-1868 GCA_034659415.1 Candidatus Zixiibacteriota bacterium
TGCGTTTTTGTCCATTCAGCCCCAATACCAGCTAAATGATCATTTATTCTTTTATTCAAATTTGATGTAACTCCCTTATAAATGGAACCATTCTCACACTCTAAAACATATACGAAATAAACCTCTTTACTGTTAGGCATAAGTTTGCCGGACCTATTTTCAACAATATAAACCTCTCCATTCTTTTCCTGCCTGCCGGCAGGCAGGCGCCACTCCCTTGTCAGTTCCCCCTCAAATGCCTTCTTCAGAATGCTCTGCCGCAGGGCTTCCGCCTTTTTAAGGCTGTCTTCAATGGTTTGCTCAATCTTGTCGCAGACGGATAGGCGGGATTCGATTGAGGAGACGATAGCTTGTTGTTCTTCGAGGGTTGGGGGAATAGGAATTTCAAATTCTCTCATCGCTTTAAGTGAAACATTTTTTATTGTGCTACCCGTTGCATTTTTATATGCATAGTTTATAAAACGCTGACTTGTTATACAATATCTGATGTAATGCTTGTCGATTGTATTCAATACATTGAAATAACAAGCACTTTTTCCAAGAATAACCTTTTCTCCATTGTAAAATGCAGTATTTCCAAGTGTTCCATTTATAGAAACTAATACGGTGTTTTCACTCAATGGCTTTTTATATTTTTCATATTCCTCAATAGTGACACGCTTTGTATTTTCTTTAATTTTAATCTTTCCATCTGACAAATTATTTCCATTAATGAAGTAATAGTCGCCTTCATCTGAGTAAATTGGTGTACCGTGTAATCCATCGCCTAATACTGTGGTTATTTTCTTTATTTGCTCCCACTTCCACCCCTCCGGCAACTCCGGCAACTCCGGCAATTCCGCCGGTTCCGGTGGGTTTCCCGCCTGCCCCTGCCTGCCGGCAGGCAGGTGTTGGGTGCGCCATTGTTTGGTCAGCTTGCCCTCAAAGGCATATTTCAGCACGGCCCGACGATAGGTTTTCAGTTGTTCCCGGGCTTTTTTCAGGTTTTCGATGCCGTTGTCGAGTTCGGAAAAGAGTTCCTCGATTTTGGCGACGATTTGGTGTTGTTCGGAGAGGGGAGGGAGAGGCAATTTAATAGATTTTAACTTGGTTGCATTTACATTCTGAACAGCTATTCCAAGTTTTTTTTCTGATATATTGCTCCAATAAATTGGACTTTCTAAAAAATATTTGAAGTGTTTTTTATTTATTAATGGATTAAAACGAATCAAATAAGAAGCGAATACTGCTTTTTCTGGTTTTGTAATTAAATAACTAATACCAATTGAACCAGCACGCGATATAACGATATCACCTTCCTTTAAAAAGTATTTTTCAGGGTTTTCAGGGTTTTTCAAGCAATAAGGAACCGTATCCCAATTTATTTTGCCTGATGTAATATCTGTAGTTCTTAAAAGCTTTATGACTCCCTTCTCATCTGCTTTTGTTGTATAGCCATATTGTGGACTGGTGCAAATATCTTCGATTGTTGTTTCTATCCAGCCTTTGGGTAAAAGTTTTAATTTGTTTTCCATCCTACGCCGCCAACGCCTCATTCATTTCATCAATAACCGGATCCATCGCATCGCCGAATAGCTGGTGCATCTTTCCAACGCCGCCCTTGCCGTCAAAAGGGGCATAATCCAGATCGCCCTTTTCAATATGCACTGAACTGATGATGTGTTCTTTGATCATGCGTAGCCAGTCCATTTGTTCCTCTGTATATTTCACTGGACCGGCCTGTTTGTCAAACACCCATTTTTGAAAATTGCGGTTGACCGTCTGTTCAAAAGAGGTCAGGGTATCATCGATGCCGGTGACGCGCCGGATCAGGGAAACCAGGGCGGTGAGTTCGTTTTTGGGGGATTTGCCGTTGACTTTTTCCAACT
>JAYEHE010000414.1:0-8381 GCA_034659415.1 Candidatus Zixiibacteriota bacterium
GTGGGTTGCTTCAACACCAAACCACTAACAGCTAACCCGGGTTTATATTGAAATTAAATAATATTATATAAAGGGAATTAACATGAAAATTAAATCAGCAGTTTATTTCCGTTGTAGTACTGACAAACAAGACAAATCAATTTCAGATCAAAGGCAGGTTATAGAAAAATATGCTTCAGACAATAATTTTATTATAACTACTTGGTTTGATAAAGATGAAGGGAAATCTGGAACATCTTTTGAAAAGCGTCCTGATTTCATGAGAATGTTACATTGTGTTGAATTAAAACAAAATAATTTTAAGATAATATTAGTTTATGATATTGACAGATGGGGGAGACCTACTGACCCTGATGAATCTTCTTATTGGGAATATCATTTTAAAAGATTAGGCGTAAAAGTACACTATATTTCTGATGATTATTTAAATGATGATAGTTTAGGTGGAAGAATCCAAAAGAAGATTAAACAAGAACTTGCATCTGAAGAAAGTAAAAAGCAATCTTTAAGAGTTCGAGAGAGATCCAAAATGAGAGTCCAGGAGGGTTTTAGAGTTGGTGGTTTCGCTCCCTACGGATTCAAAAGAGGTCTACTAGACCAAAGAGGAAACATTATAAATGAATTAAATCATGGTGAAAGAAAAAACGAAAAATCTCAAAGAATTAAATTAGTTCCAGGCGATCAAAATCAGATTGATGTAGTGAATGATATATTTCAAGGCTTTGCCAATGGAAATTCTGTATCTGAAATATGTTCTAAATTAAACAGAGAAAAAATACCACCTCCGTCTTCATATCTAAAAAATTATAAAATCGGGGAATCAGGTTATTGGAGAGCCTCGACAATAAATGGGATATTAAATAATCCTATATACATAGGAACTTTAATTTACAATCGCCAAGCTACAGGAAGCTGGGTGAAGCATGAGAATCCTGAATTGTCATTAAGAGACCCCTCACAATTTGTGCAGTGTGAGAATGCTCACGAACCAATAATATCCCCAAAATTGTATAATAAAGTACAGTCTCTAAAACGCTTTAAAAGTAAAACTAAAATTCGCAAAAAAAAATTTACTCCTTACCTACTTAGTGGATTGATTAAATGTAAAAAACATCACATGGGTTTTCATGGTCACAAACATAAAGGTAGCAATAATAATGAGTACTTTTATTACGAAAATTACTGTGTGAGGGAGATTAATGACTCAACATGCTGTCGAACAATGATTCCAAAATCTTCTATTGAGAAATTCATGACAGATGTTATCTCTACTCAAATTATCCCGAAAATAAACAAACAAAAACTCAATAAATTGATCGACCAATATTCCAACAAATTCACAAATAGATATGCAAATGAAGAAAGAAATCTAAAAAACAAATTAACTGAAATTGATACAAAATTAAATAACATAGTGGGATTCATCGAATCAGGTAATTTATCAGTTGCACTTAAAAATAGATTACAAGAATTGGAAAATTATAAAAAAGAAACTCAAGAACAAATCAATGAATTAAATTCTAAGAAAAAACTTTACCCTAACAAATCAGATTTTCGTGATAGTATTTATCGTGAGCACGAGAACATCTCCGAAGTATTTAAGAGTTCAGACATCATGCTGCTTAAAGAAGGTTTTAAGGGATTTGTTAAAGAAATTATTGTGGATACTCATACAAGAAGTGCAGAGTGCCGATTATATAAAATTCCAATTACCAATGAATTAACTAAAGAGATTGTCGGTTTAGAACATGCCGGAGGTCGGAATCGAACCGACATGCTCCGAAGAGCGGGGGATTTTGAGTCCCCTGCGTCTACCAATTTCACCACTCCGGCATAATTTTTAAGCGTTCAAAGCTCAGGCTGAATTTATACTTAACATATTGGGATGTCAAGATTATAACGCACATATATATAACTTATTAAAAATGAGTCCTGTCATCGCTGGTATCAACAGGTGCAGTAGGATTTTTGGGCACATATAATCCTTTTGATGGGTGAATATGACAGGTACTGGTTGGTTGGTTATCATCTGTAAAAATTTCATTTCTTACATTCAAACAACGGTCAGTTGCAATTTCACCTGATTCAAGACAAACATCAACATGTACAATCCCTTCGGGTTCTTCGAAATCTAAAACTGGAAGAGAATCATGGGCATCAATCATAAATTCGGTCCAGATCGGAACACCATTTTTGGAACCGTCCTGACCACGCCCTAATGAAATTTTACCATCTTCAAAACCAATCCAAACTCCTGCTGATATTTGAGGAGTATAGCCGATAAACCAATTATCACAGAAATTATCTGTTGTGCCAGTCTTACCTCCTGCCGGACGCGTGAAACCCATCCAACGTGATCTTCGGCCAGTTCCATTTTTTACGACTGAACACATCATATCAGTCATTATATAAGCTGTTTGCTCAGACAACGTTTCATCTTTAACAATCGACGTGTTATCCTCGAGAACACGCCCATATCGGTCAACAATTTTATTTACATATTGATAGGGGATATGAATCCCTTTGTTGGGAAAGATTGAATATGCAGATACCATTTCAATTAAATGCACAATACCTGCCCCGACTGCCAATGATGGGACTGCTTCAAGTGGAGTAGTTATTCCCATTCTTCGGGCATAAAATATAGCTTGCTCCGGATTGATTTTAAGTATCAGACGGACAGCAATAAGGTTTCGTGACAAACGAAGAGCATCGCGCAAAGTCAGAGGTCCTTTAAATTTATAATCAAAATTATGTGGTCTATATTGCTTAGAACCGGGAATATCCAATACAATCGGGTTGTCATCAAATATATCTGTAGTTCTAAACCCATTATCAACACAAGCAGTATATAAAAATGGTTTAAAACAGGAACCGGGTTGTAAATATGCCTGAACTGCCATATTATATTTTATTTCTTTAAATGAGCGACCACCCACCATCGCCAATACTCCGCCGTTACTATTATCAATAGCAACCAAAGCCCCTTGTATTTTTTTGTATTCCCGTATTGGGTTGCCTAAATGATCTACAGTGTCCGTTATTACTTTTGTATAGGTCTTATCATTAATGTTATATCTTCTCATCATTCGAGCACGAAGAGTATCAACTTTTTTTGCAACTGCTTTTTCGGCATCTTTTTGTAAATCAATATCCAGAGTTGTATATATTTTTAATCCGCTGGAGTATAGAACATCCTCACCATATTTTTTCAATACATATTGTCTGACAGTTTCAGTAAAATAAGGAGCTTGTCCGATTTTTTTTTCAGGAGGATTTATTTCAAGTGGTTCATTTCGTAATGAATCATAGACAGTTTTTGTGATTTTGCCGACAGAATAATACGAAGATAGAACCCGATTGCGAGCTTGGAGAGATTTATCAGGATTATTCAAAGGAGAATTAATATTTGGACCTTTTAACATTCCAATAAGAATGGCACAATCATTAATATTTAATTCCGAAACGGATTTAGAAAAGAATATTCTTGCCGCCGCCGCAACTCCATAAGCACCTCTGCTGAAATAATATTGATTCAAATACATTTCGAGCAATTCATCTTTGGAATAAGTTCTTTCCAATTTGATAGCTGTTAGAGCTTCTTTGATTTTTCTCTCGAATGTTTTTTTACGAGTCAAAAAAATCATTCGGGATAATTGCTGAGTGATAGTAGAAGCACCTGCAGTAATTCGCCATTTTAGCAAGTTTTTAAAAGCAACAATTCCAATCCTTCGTATATTGATGCCCCAATGGTCATAAAATTCCTGATCTTCTGATGCCATAAGGATATCAATTAGATGTGTCGGCATATCTCTAAAGGGAGTTAGAATACGATTTTCATTGTAATATTCTTGTAGAAGAATTCCATTGCGGTCATAAATTTTAGTTTTTAAACTTGGTTCTATGTTATGCAATTGTTCAAATGATGGCAGATCATTTTCATAAATATGAAATATTTTAAATCCTACTATAACTGCCAAAACCAGACATAGCGATGCCAATAAGATTATTGAATTTCTAAACCGATTCGAATGGCTTTTTATTTTTGAGCTACTAATATTCATTTTATGATTGAATATAATTATGCTTTAACAGTCAAGTTTAATTACATTCATTTATAATTGCTTTTCACTTTCATTTTTGTATTATTAACCAAATTAGTGATATTTAAATTAATTTAACCTATAATTTTATATGCCGATAACCTCCAAAAGGTTCATTTGAGGAAAATATGGATTTAAAACTTGACCAGAATCAACAGAAAGAATTTAAAAAACAGTGGGAAATAATTACTCAAAATACAGTTGATGTCCTGCCTGAAGATGAATTCAAATTAAAATTAGCCAATTCAATAAAAGAAAACAGACCACTTCGCATTAAACAGGGATTTGACCCGACTTCTCCCGATATCCATATAGGACATGCGGTCGGAATAAGAAAATTAAAACAGTTTCAGGATTTAGGGCATAAAATTGTATTGATTGTAGGGGATTATACTGCAATGGTAGGCGATCCCTCGGGACAATCTAAAACCAGACCACGATTAACTTATGATGAAGTTATGTCTAATGCGGAAACATATCAGAAACAGTTTTTTAATATTTTAGATAAGCCCAAATGTGAAGTTAGATATAATGGTGAATGGTTCAAGAAAATGTCTTTCGCCGAAGTTATGGAATTAGCTTCAAAATACACTTTAGCCAGAATCCTTGAACGTGATGATTTTGAAAAGAGATATAAAAATGGCATTCCAATTTCTATACATGAATTGTTTTATCCTTTGATGCAAGCTTATGATTCGGTTGCGGTTGAGTCTGATGTGGAGATAGGAGGAACAGATCAAAAATTTAACCTGTTAGTCGGACGTACAATCCAAGAAGCATATAACAAAAAGACTCAGGCTATTCTGACTATGCCAATTCTGGTCGGCCTTGATGGTGAGATGAAAATGTCTAAATCTTTAGGGAATTATATCGGGGTCGAAGAATCACCACGAGAAATTTTTGGTAAAGTTATGTCCATCCCCGATTCACTTATTTTTCAATATTTTAAATTAGTTACTACTTCTTCAAGCGAAGAACTTAAATCAATAGAGAATGAATTGAAAGATTCTTCTATTAACCCGATGGGTTTAAAAAAGAAACTTGGGATTAAAATAGTTGATTTGTATCACCCTGAAGGTACCGGACAAAAAGCAAAAGAAGAATTTGAACGGGTCTTTTCACAAAAAAAATTACCGGATGAAATTCCGGAGCTGTCAGAAGCTGAATTAAAAAAAATAGATATTGATCCGGCGAAAATTTACTTGGTACATTTAATTGCTAAGACTAAAATGTCTAAATCAAATAGCGAAGCCAGAAAACTTATTAAGGCTGGTGCTGTTACTATCAATAACAAAAAAATTACCGATTTGGATTATGAATTTGAATTTAAAAAAGAAACAATCATAAAAGTCGGAAAAAGAAAATTTTTAAAACTTATTTAAGCTTGTGTTGTATTAAATAATATGGAATTAAAAAACAGATATTTGTTCTTAATTGTTGTGATTTTTGCAGTAATAAATGGTTGCTCTTCAAAAGCTATTAAACACCAAAGTATAGCGAAAGAATCTCAATTAGTAAAAAAGAGCAATACTAAAAAAAATAAATTGTACTCCAAAATTGACAGAATTTCCCCAAAAGCTTTTCACTATTTTGTAAATGGAACTATTTATGAGGAAATAGGTGATTTCAATTCGGCGGCAGTAAGCTATAAGCAAGCATTACAAATATATCCTAATTCGTATGAAATTAGATTTTCAATGTCAGATGTTTATTACCGAATGCAGAAATTTAATGATGTGCTGGATATTTTGGAAACGATTCAACCGGAAGATTTGTTTGTTTTAGAAAGAAGAGCACATTGTTATCGTTCTTTAGGTCTGGATAACCAAGCGAAACGAGCTTATCTAAATGTTATCGCTCTGGACTCTACTGACGCTATGTCATATTCATATTTAGCTAGTTACTACCGAAGAGAACTGAAAGAAGATTCTTTAATATGGTCATATGAAAATCTTACAAAACTAAGACCAAACAATTACCGGCTCTGGGGAGAGCTGGGTAAACTGTATATACAGAATAACTCTCTGGAACAAGCTCAGGAAGCTCTCTGGGAATCTGTGAAATTGAGTAAAGATAAATCAAATCTTATGACAATTATAAGGCTGGGAGAACTTTATGAAATGGCTGAAAAGTGGGATTCAGCTTTAGCCTTATATCAAATAGGGTATTCGATTGAAGAAGATAATATTTTAGTTAATCGCATGTTATCCAATTATTATGTTCAAAGAGATTCAATTTACAAAGCCATCCCTTACGCTCGCAAAATTGTAAATGTAGCTCCTAAAGATTTGAGTGCTATCAGACGGCTTGGCTCAATTTATTTTGGTGCAGATTCTTTGAATTCTGCTGATTCTATTTTTACTACTCTGGTTGAGATGGGTGATCATAGTCCGATGAATTATTTCTATCTGGGTAGAATTGAAATAAGCAAAAGTAATTACCATGTTGCTCTAAAACATTTTAAAAATTTGACTTTGTTTGCTGATACTTCAGCCGAAAGTTGGCTTGATCTTGGTTTTGTCTATCGCAAGCTAAACGATCCTAATAATGAAATAGAAACTTATATAACAGGCATTAATCATATGCCAAACGAAAAAAGCGGAGTTCAACTTCTTTTTACATTAGGGGCAACTTATGAATATTATGATAGGTACGATGATGCTGTAAAAGTTTTTGAAGAAATTATTGCCAAAGTCCCTGATCATGATCAAGCTCTTAATTATCTCGGTTATTTGTTAGCCGATAGGGGAGAGAGATTAGATTATGCTAAAGAACTTATAGAGAAAGCACTTTCATTTGAACCGGAGAATGTAGCATATTTGGATAGTTATGGTTGGGTTTTTTATAAATTGGGGGATAATGAAAAGGCGTTGAAATATCTTAAAAAAGCAGTTACTCTTGACAATGACCCTTTGATTTTCGATCATTTAGGTGATGCTTACAAAGCGAATGGTGATATTGAATCTGCCCGTACGGCATGGGAAAAAGCATTAAATTTTGCTCCGGATGATTCGAAAATTAAGGAGAAATTAGAGCGTTGAAAAAATCGACTCTATTCCGAATATTCCCAAATCTATTATTTATCTGTGTTTTTCTTTTTGGATGTGCCGAAGTTGCTCCACCTCCCGGAGGGGAGATAGATAAAACAGGACCAAAAGTTTTACATTCTATGCCGCAAAACGGGGCTGTAAATGTTCCTATTGACAATAAAGTAGCCGTTTATTTTTCAGAACATATTGTCAAACCAGAAGACGACCGTACCGTTTTCATCTCACCACACCAAACTATTGAACCAGATATTAATTGGAAATCAGACCGTGTTGAAATAATTTTTGCGGATAATTTCAAACAAAATCAAACTTATATCATTAGTTTAAGTGCTAACCTTAAAGACTTACGAAACAATAAAATAGAAGACAAGATGTCGATAGCATTTTCGACTGGAACTAATATTGATTCAGGAACTGTCAATGGACATTTACATTTAAATAAAAAACCTAAATCCGGCTATTTAGTGTCTTTATTTGAGCAGGAGAATTTTGAAGAGTATGATGATTATGATTCTTTAAGACCTTTATACACAGCACAAACCAACAAGGATGGTTTATTTGATTTTAGCTATATAACCCCCAATAAATATCGCTTAATTGCCTTTGATGATAAAAATCAGAATAACTTTTTTAATCCATTCAAAGAACCTTTTGCTGTTACAGACCGAGATATTGATTTATCCCAAAATATAAATATTGATTCTTTATATCTAAGCATAACTAATCAGGATACAAGCTTGCCCAAATTACTCGATGTAAGATTGACTAATAACCATCTTTTACAAATCAGGCTTTCCAGAAAAATTGACATAAAATTTATAAAAGAAAAACTCTCTAATTTAAAAATGTTTGTTTCCGGCAATCCTTCAGAATTTTATTCTCCAGTTTCAATAATGGAATCAGGTAATGAAACTTCAAATAACTTTAAGTTTATATTCGATTCACTTCCTGAAAATTATTATCAGTTTTCATTTCGCTATGATGATATAAATATTCCTCTGCACAAAGATTCAGTCATAATAGAATATGTTATTGATAAAGCTTTACCGGATATATCTGTTTTTTCACCTAACTCCAAACCTGTTTTTTTGTCTAAATTAAGGATGTATGCCATTTTTTCCGAACCGATAGATACTACACTACTAACCAATTCAACATTTACGCTTTGGCAGGATAGTTTAACAGAGCTTCAATTAAATAGGAGATGGACATCGCCTACTTATGTGGA
>JAYEHE010000415.1:0-8367 GCA_034659415.1 Candidatus Zixiibacteriota bacterium
GGAAATAGTTGCTGGTACTTTAAAATATAATCATCGTGCAGTACTGGTTGGAGATACTACTTTTGGCAAGGGATTAGTGCAGGGATTTGTTCGGTATCCGGAAGGTGACGGCATAAAACTTACTATTTCCCGTTATTTTTTCGGCGACGATGTATATATTAATGAGTTTGATTCTACTTTGAATGAAATTGGCGAAGGTATCCCGCCGGATTATTATTTTTCTGATGAACTGGATAATAGTTTTATTTATGCTTTGGAAAGGTCATTGAATTTATTCCATTTTGCCAATCAAAATCAGGATGAAATTATTAAAAACTGTCAAGCGGGTTTTCTGGATGATAGTTGGTTGGAACGATTGGCGATGTATCTTGAAGAAAAAGATTTCAAGTATGAATCTGATCGGTCACAAATAATTTCACTGATAAAAGAAATTGCTGTTTTTGATAAAAATTCCAAAATATTTGTAAATGAGTGTGATAAGTTTTTGAAGTATTCAATACAGATTGACCAAAAAGAATTATTTCTTCAAAAAGAATACCTTAAAAGAAGATTGTCTCAAATTGCATATGAAAGAAAATATGGGATTAATAAATCTTATTCGGAAGTAATTATAAAGCATATGCCTATTATTAAATATGCTACTGAGATTTTGAAAGATATTAGTTAGATGGATATTATTTTATACATCCTGTGTGGCTTGAGCGCAGGTTTACTTGCTGGATATTTAGGGCTTGGCGGTGGAATAGTTATGGTGCCTTACCTTACAATTGTCACTGGATTGGATTTTAAAACTGCCGTACCGGTTTCTGTCTCGGCTATTATGGTTAACTCTTTGGCTGCATCAAATGAATATCTTAAAAAAGGGATGGTTGATATCGAGATGGTTGTCGTTCTGTCCTTGTTTATGGTAATTGGGAATATTACCGGCAGTAATCTCAGCCAGGTTATTCCATCCGATTTTATACGGTTAGTTTTTACTGTTCTTTTGATTTATACTGCTTTTTCACTTCTAAAAGATAAAAAAGAGAGCGAGCAAATTTCATTTTCTGATAACCGGATGAAAATGTTTTTTATTACGGTTGTGATATCTTTTTTTACAGGCATATTAGCCGGACTATTAGGAATTGGGGGAGGAGTTATTTTAGTTCCGGTTTTATATTTGGTGGTTGGTTTACCATTGACAACAGCCAGAGGAACATCATCGTTGATGGTTGGTTTTTCTGCGGCGGCGGCGGCAGCGGTTTATTTTCTTAACGGTATGATAGATTATATGGTAGTAGCTCCGGTTATAACAGGGATTGTAATTGGAGGTAAATTGGGCGGATATTTGGGAACTATTGCCAAACCGAAAATTGTTAAAATTATTTTTGTTTGTGTGATGTTATATCTGGCTTTTAAACTTGGCTATGAGCCGTTAATGGAGATTTTATGAGAGATTTATTATTTGATAACAATCTTTTGATAAAATTTCAGAGATGGTTCTGGAGAATTACTTTTATTTATTTTCTTATAAATACTTTGATTTTAACTTTTAATAGTACTCTTGCCGGTGAAATAACTTTTTGGGGTATCATACTTCTTCTTTTGGGTACATTAATCAAGTTAATTATTTTTATAATTAACTTTCAAAAAATAAAACAATACCGGTTTTCTATTTTAAGTTATTTGCTTATTTTTATTTTGGCTTCAACAGTAATTTTAAAATATTGGATATTATGAAAACAGCATTTTTTATTGATTTTGACGGTACCATTTCTAAAAGAGATATAGGTTATACTATGTTTCATCATTTTTCAAACGGGAAAAATGATGAGCTTATTCCTGATTGGAAAGCAGGAAAGATCAGTAGCAGAGAGTGTTTGACTAAAGAAGCTGAAATGATTTCTCCGACATCAGAGGAGTTTTACAGTTATCTTGATTCTTTTGAAATTGATCATACCTTTAAAAAGTTTGTTTCAGTTGTGAGAAAAAATGAGATGGATATAAAAATTGTATCCGATGGTTTGGATATATACATAAATTATCTTCTTTCAAAAAATAGGATTGACTCAATTCCGGTTATATCGAATATCGGAAAATTGGAAAATAAAAGACTTACAATTAAATTTCCGATGGATAACAAAGAATGTGATTACTGCGGCAACTGCAAAGGGGAACGGATCAAAGAATTTCGTGCGAAACATGATGAAAAGTACCGGATAATTTTTATTGGCGATGGATATTCTGATGCCTGTGCAACCAAAGAAGCGGATTTATTATTTGCTAAAAAAGATTTAGAACATTATTGTATTGATAACAAAATTGAATATCAGAAATATAATAATTTTAACGATGTTTTAAATAATTTGATAAGTAAAAACATTTTAAAGTAAATATGGATATGGATTTAATATGAGAGCAATAATTATGGCTGGCGGTTTTGGCACACGGCTAAGACCATTAACAATAAACGTACCCAAACCGATGGCTCCTGTGGTGGGAGTACCAATGATGGAGCATGTTGTTTCGTTATTGGTAAAACATGGTATTACCGATATTACTTCATTGTTATATTTTAAACCGGATAGTATAAAAGATTATTTCAAAGATGGTAAGAAGTTCGGGGTTAATATGACTTATGAACTTCCAGATGATGATTATGGCACTGCCGGAGCTGTTAGGTATGCATTAAAAAATTCTGATGAGCCGGCTTTGGTTATTTCCGGCGATTTGGTGACTGATTTTGATTTATCCGAAGCTCTTTCGTGGCATAAACAGAAAAATGCCGAGACAACTATTTTGCTTACTCGGATGGATAATCCATTAGCTTATGGAATAGTTATTACAGACCAGGACGAAAGAATTGTTCGTTTTTTAGAGAAGCCGTCATGGGGTGAAGCTTTTTCAGATACAATTAATACCGGTATATATATACTTGAGCCTTCAGCTATAGATATGATTCCTTATAAAGAAAATTTCGATTTTTCTCAAAATCTGTTTCCGGAAATGTTAAAAAGAAACATGGGGCTCTACGGAAAAGTAATGACCGGTTATTGGAAAGATGTGGGGAATGTAGATGAATATCATCGAGTGCATATAGATTTTTACGATAAAAAACTGAATCTTAATCTTAAATCTAAAATTGAAAAAATTGGCGATTCTGAAATAATAAAAGGTAATAATGTTGTTATCGGAGAAAATGTTCAATTTACCGGAAGAGTTGTTTTGGGGAATGATGTAATCATAGAACCTAATATAAAACTGCATAATTCTATTATCGGTGATAGAACAACAATTGGCGCCAATGCTCAGATTAAGAATTCTGTTCTCTGGGACGGTAATCATATCGGGACTAAATGCCGTTTTAGTCGTTCAATAGTATGTAGAAACAGTTCGATTGGAAGCAATGTCCAGCTTTTGGACAATGTTATTATTTCCGATGAGTCCTCTATCGGAGATTCTGCAACAGTAAAGGCAAATTGTAAAATCTGGCCCGGGAAAAAAGTTGATTCAGGTGCTACGGTTTCTTCCTCGATGGTTTGGGGAGAAAAATGGAACAGAGAACTGTTTACCAATTCAAAAATTACCGGACTTGCACTTACAGAAATAACTCCCGAAATGGCTGTTAAAGTTGGTGCCGCTTTTGGTGCATCGCTGGGACAAGGGAATTCGGTAGTTGTTAGCCGAGATGCTTCGGATAATTCACGCTTGTTGAAGCGTGGGCTTATTTCCGGTTTATTGGCGGCAGGAGTTAATGTAAGTGATATTGAAACTTTACCGGTGCCGGTTGTTAGAAACAGTTTAGCTAATGGAAACTATGGAGCCGGAATTTATATCAGGCATACTCCTGAAGATTATCGATTGATTGATATGATATTTTTTGATGGTAATGGCCTTGATATGCCGACTTTAAAACTAAAAAAAATTGAACGATTATATTTTGCCGAAGATTTTTTACGGGCGTCTCTTGATAATATTGGCCATCTTGATGAACCGGGTGGAATTTTAGAACATTATCAAAAACAGTTTATATCTTCAATTGACCAAGATGTCATCAATCAAGCCGGTTTTAAAATTGTTATAGATTACTCAAATGGTTCCGCCAGCCAGGTTTTTCCAACTTTGTTTTTCAAAATGGGAATTTCAGCTACGGAATTAAATGCTTCTTTAAATCCAAGAAAATTTTCTACTACAACAGAAGAATTTGGAAAAGCAATTGTTCAAATGTCTTCGATTGTTTCATCATTACCGGCTGATATAGGTTTTGTTCTTAATCCTGCCGCAGAAAAATTGACAATTATCAATGAAGACGGGCATCCGATTGATAATGATAATCTATTATTGTTAGTTACCGATTTATATTGCCAGACGCATCCATCAAAAAAAATAGCTGTGCCGGTTTCAGCATCTATGGGAGTTGAGGAGATTGCTGAAAAATACAATGTCGAAGTTGTAAGAATTCCTAATAATCATCTTTCCATGATGGATATTCATCGGAGAGGGGAAGTGGATTTTGTTGGGGGAACGCGCGGTGGTTTTATTTTCCCAGGTTTCCAATTGGGTGCTGATGCAATTTTTACTGTCTTAAAGTTATTGGAAATGCTCGCCAAGACAAAAATTAAGCTAAATGAACTTGAATCAACCTTACAAAAATATTACCGCTGTCAAAAATCAGTTTCTTGCCCTTGGTCTAAAAAGGGAACGGTTATGAGAATGTTAATTCATAATTCGGAAAATAAAAAACGAGAATTGATTGATGGTATCAGAATTTTTGAAAATAATGGTTGGGCATTAATAAGCCCTGATTTGGTTACAGCATCTTTCAATATTTTGACTGAATCTGATTCTGATAAAAATGCTACTATAATAATGAAAAATTATGTTGAGCTTATAAATTCATATCAGAATGAATAAATAATTTTCTAAATTATTTGTTGGGGCTTTCTGAAATCTCTGAGCTTTTGTTGTCTCTGATTATCAATGCCATCGGTATCAGAACACAATAACCAATAACCAATAATATTGGTGCCATAGTAATTGATCCCTGACCTAATAAAATATAACCAACTGCAATGACAATTACCGAGATTGCAAAAACAATATAGTTTTTGGTGCCAAACGGCCACTGAAATTCAGAATCGCTTTGATTGTTTTTCTTCTTTGTTTCATTCATAAATTTAAGAAATCATTTAGTTTAATAATGTCAAGTTATTTTACTCTTAATTGAGAGTTCAGTTCCCTTATTTGCATTATTTTTTAAAAATGCAAAAGACCAAAATATCATTATCAAATATCTAACTTCATCATCATAGAAAGGTACATTATAAAAAGAGCCGATAATCAAATAACTGAAAGCCAGTACTGATGCAATAGTATATTCATTTTTATCAATTTTGCACTTTATCCATAACAATCTGAAAATATACAGGTATAATAACAGAATTAAAATCCCGCCAATAACACCGTATATAACCGTAGCTTGCAGAAAATCATTATGGGCGTGAGGTTGTTGCCACCATACGGGGAGATCTTTTGGGGCATAGTTTGCATAAACATCACTATAATTCCCTGCTCCAACTCCAAAAACAAGATTATCGGAAATCATTTCTACAGTTTGTTTCCAAATAAATCCTCGTCCTCCTTCATAGGTTCCACCAAAATGTCGGGGAGTGTCTGAGATTGTTCGTTCTATTATTCCCGGTATAAAAATTATGATTATTAATGCTATAATTATGAAAATCGCCACTGGTATTAATTTCTGTCTCTTTTTCAAAAAGAAGAGTGATAATAATAATACCGCAACAAAACCAATGATTGCCCCACGGCTAAATGTCAACAGAGTAGCAATTAATGAAATCAGAGAACTGCTATATAAAAGTAATTTAAGTTTTTTAGATAAATTCTTTCCTGAAAAATAAGCAAAACTCATTAGAAATACAGATGCGGCTCCAAAATAATCAGCAAAAGTTAACGGGTGCGTTGAGCCACGAACTCGAAATCCTCCTCCAGGTGCCAATGCAAGAGGTGATTCCTTAAATAGAGTAACTCCGGTAAAATATTGAATAATACCATAAACTGATATTAGTAAAACAGCAGAGGATAAAATTATCGCGAATATTTTTTTGTTAATAGGTTTTTGAAATATATATACAGCCAGTGGGATAATTAAAAATAACCATTCCTCGGAAACAAATTTTAAGGATTTACAAGGGTTTTGATTTACTAATGATGAAGTAATGCTCCATATTAAATAAGAAATTATCAGCAGGTAAAGAATATTATGCTCTTTTGAGAAAGGATTATATTTTCTCGAAAAACAGAAAATAGTGAACAGTATTAGAGTAATACCCAAAGAGATTTGTGTGCCGGCAATTGAAAAAGTAGAAAAAATAACCGAAGTAAAAAAACAGAATGAAATAATTTTATCAAATTGAATTGATAATTTTTGGTTCATTAAAAGAGATCGCTTTCAACAAGTCCTACTAAAAGATGTATCAAAAAGATATGTTCTTCCTGGATTCTCTGAGTCGATGGGTGGGGAACAATTAGAGCTCTGTCAACCATCGAAGCTAATTTTCCGCCGTCATTACCAAGCAAAC
Organism: Candidatus Zixiibacteriota bacterium; assembly: GCA_034659415.1. Classification (GTDB taxonomy): domain Bacteria; phylum Zixibacteria; class MSB-5A5; order GN15; family FEB-12; genus QNAD01. The sequence goes on from JAYEHE010000415.1 coordinate 6,579, forward strand.
CAACAGTAATTATGCCTCTTTCACGGGCAACATGAACCGCTTTAATTAAATTCATAGAATTACCCGAAGTGGAAATTAGAAATAAAAGATCTCCTTTGTGTCCTAATCCTTCAATCTGACGTGAGAAAATATTCTCAAATCCAAAATCATTGGCGGCGGCTGATAAAACTGCAGTGTCGGCAGTTAATGAAATTGCCGGAAGAGATTGGCGATTTCTATCCGAGGTTAATCTGACAATCATCTCGCCTGCAAAATGTTGAGCATCTGCCGCAGAACCACCGTTGCCGGCAATAAGAATTTTTCCGCCGGAACCGAAAACTCCAGAGATAACAGCTGATAATTCAATTAACGGTTTACCTAAATCATCAATGACAGATTTTCTTAAAATAGCAGTATCGTTTGCAAGATTTTTTATCTGCAATAATTTTTCATCTATATTCATACGGAGATTTTACCTTTACTATGTACAGCTGATGCTAAGTCTTTTATATAACTTGGATCAAATTTTTTCTCAATGCTATTGCCAACAACAATAAACGATGCTCCTGCATTCACTCTTTCGGCACAGCTTTCAGGAGTTCTCAACCCGCCACCAACAATGACAGGTATGTCAACATAAGCTGAAACATGCTGAACCATTTTAGTTGGAATAGGTTGTTCAGCTCCTGAACCAGCTTCAAGGTAAACCAGTTTCATTCCCATATATTGTGCCGCCAGAGCATGAGCACATGCGATATCAGCCTTTTCTCTTGGAATTGGCTGGGTACCTGAAATGTATAAAACCGAAGTTATCGCACCGGATTCAACCAGGAGATAACCGGTTGGGATTGGTTCAATACCGCACCGTTTTATAAGAGGTGCACCCTTGATTTGTTCTTCGATTAAATAAACCGGATTGCGTCCTGATAGCAAAGACGAAAATAGAATTGCATCGGCAAAAGGATTTATTTGGGCAAATGAACCTGGGAATATTATAACCGGTTTATTGGTTCGTTCTTTAATTTTTTTGATTGCTTTTGGGAAATCAACGCTTAGCATAAACGAAGTGCCAACTAATATTGCATCCACGCCACAATCATCAGCGGAATCAGCCAGAGCCAAATAATTTTCTTCGGGAATTTTATCAGGATCAATAAGCATTAAAAATCCGGCACCAAATTTTTCTTTGGTTTCTAATAGTTTGCTATATATTAAGCCGTCCATCAGTTTTTTCCCTCTTTTTCAATAATTGTTCTGGCTTTAATATAAAACTTTTCCGGTTGAGTATCAAGTGCTACTGAACCCTGTGCGAAATTAGGTTTTCCACCGCCCCGACCGCCGAAATGACTTAGCAACTCTTTTGAAATATTTCCTATATGAATTTTATGTTGTTTTGTTGCCATAGGGGATGCGGTTGCCATGTATGTTAATTTATTATCAATTGTACCCAGAGCAAATGCAACCATAGCATCTCGATGCTCTTTTTGAGTGTCAATCCATCCCGCCATAGTATCTTTGTCTGTTTCGCCAAAACTATGAAAACCGATTGTAATATCCCCAACTTGTTCAAATTTCCCAACAGTTTTTGCCTGGTTACCTGAAAACATGCCGGCTTTAATTTTTTTAATTTCTTTTTGTAAAGTCAGATTATTTTCACGGATATTATCAATTGTTTCAATTAAGTTATCATTCTCCTGACGGTTCAAAACAGATGCAACATATTTTTTGAATTTTTTGGCATCCAGCATATATTTGGTTGCTTCCCGTCCGGTGATAGCTTCGATACGACGCACCCCCGATGCTACTCCGG
>JAYEHE010000416.1:0-8356 GCA_034659415.1 Candidatus Zixiibacteriota bacterium
AACTGATGAGCTAAACAAAGTTTTAAAATAAATTAATTTAATCATAATGAGATACGATATAATAATTGTTGGCGGTGCTCCTGCTGGTTTAACGGCGGCTATTTATTCTAGTCGTCGAGCAATGAAAACTCTTATAATAACTCAGGATATAGGCGGTCAGACTGCCACAACTCCTGAGATAGAAAATTACCCAGGTTTTCCAGAAAAGATTGATGGAATTAAGCTGATGGATAATTTTAAAAAGCAGGCAGAGAATACTGGTACAAAATTTGTTTTTGAAGAAGTTAAAGGTGTCACAAAAGAAAAAGATGGATTCAAAGTAAAAACAAATACTAGAGAATTTGAAACAAAATCAGTTATTTTATCTTTTGGTCTTACCCATCGACATTTAGGTGTGCCAGGTGAAGAGAAATTTGCCGGTAAAGGTGTGTCGTATTGTGCAACTTGCGACGCTCCTCTTTTTAAGAAAAAAGATGTGGCAGTAGTTGGTGGTGGTAATTCTGCACTTGATGCTGCCTTGTTACTTTCTAAAATTGCTAATAAAGTTTATTTGGTTCATCGTCGTGATGAATTTCGAGGTGAGCAGATTTTGATTGATCGCGTTATGGAGGCAGAAAATATTGAGATGGTATATAACAGCAAGGTGAAAGAAATTAAAGGTGAAATGTTAGTAGGAAGCATAATGGTTGGAGATATTAATGATAAATCTAAAACTAGAAAAATAGATCTGCAGGGAGTTTTTGTAGAGATTGGTTTCCAAGTTAAAGGAGATTTAGTTGAAGGATTAGTTGATCTAGATGAGCGTAAACAAATTATTGTTAATAAAAATTGTGAGACCTCAACTCCTGGTATTTTTGGTGCTGGCGATGTGACGGATATAGAATATAAACAGATAGTTATATCTGCTGGAGAGGGCGCTAAGGCCGCTCTATCAGCAAATAAATTTATTAATTCAGGTAAAATTACAGGTGTTGATTGGGGCTCTCAAAAGGTTAATAAAAATAATAAATAAATATATGTCTAAACAAGCGATAAATCCATTTAGTAATGCTCTGAAAAAATTGAAAACATCTATTAAATATTTAGAAATAGATGAAAAATATTATGATATTTTGAGCAAGCCAGAAGCAGTACTGGAACATGATATAAAAATAGAAATGGATAGTGGTGAAACAAAAACTTTCCCGGGTTATCGCGTTCAATTTAATAGTGCTAGAGGTCCTTATAAAGGAGGAATTCGTTTTCATCCAGAGGCTAATCTTGATGAAGTCAAAACTTTAGCCTTTCTAATGAGTATAAAATGTGCGGTAGCTAATATCCCGATGGGTGGTGGTAAGGGTGGTATTCAAGTAGCGCCAAAGAAATTATCTCAAACAGAAATAGAAAAATTATCCAGAGCTTGGGTGCGAGAATTTTTTGACAAGATCGGTCCCGAGAAAGATATTCCGGCTCCAGATGTATATACCAATCCTCAAATTATGACTTGGATGGTGGATGAGTATTCCAAATTGGCAGGTAAAAAATCTCCAGCTGCATTTACTGGCAAGCCGATTAATCAAGGTGGTTCGGCTGGTAGAGAATTTTCTACTTCACAGGGTGGTTTTTACGTGCTAATAGAATTATTAAAAAAATTAAAAAAGAATCCAGCTGAGACTACGGTAGCAGTTCAAGGCTTTGGCAACGTTGGGTTTCACGCGGCCAGAATATTACACGAGCATGGATTTAAAGTAATAATTGCTTCAGATTCCAAGGGAAGTATTTATGATATGAGGGGAGAAGGAATGGATCCAAATAATATTATGAAAACCAAGAAAGAAAAAGGTGGAATTTATGATTGTTATTGTGAAGGGTCTGTCTGTGATTGTGAGAATTATAAAAAAGTTAGCAACAATGAATTATTAGAAATGGATGTAGATGTATTAATACCAGCTGCTCTTGAAAATCAAATTACCGTAGAAAATGCAGATCGAATAAAAGCAAAGATTGTTATAGAGCTAGCTAATGGTCCAATTACCCCAGAAGCTGACGAAATATTATTTAAAAAAGGTATTTATGTAGTACCAGATATATTAGCTAATGCTGGAGGGGTAATCGTTAGTTATTTTGAATGGTTGCAAAATTTAAAAAATGAAGAGTGGTCAGAAGAAGATGTTCTCAAGAAATTATCAGATATAATGATAAAAGAGTTTGATAATGTCTGGACAATTGCTCAAGATAAAAAAATAGATTTAAGAACAGCGGCATATATTTTAGCGATTGGAAGAATAGTAGAAGCAATAAAAGTCAAGAAATAAATATTGACAAAAAGTTAAAAATAAGATATACTAATAAATGTATTTAGCTTATTTTAGCTATACAATGTAAGTTTATACGTAATTACTTTATAATAATGTCTACCATTGTTTATCGGGTATTATTTATTAAAAGTAGCGTCAATAATAAGGAGGAATAAATCCACAATTTTTGTGGTTTTTTTATATATAAATAATTAACTTTGAAAAAAGTATGTCAAGAAAAAAAATCTTGAAATCCATTCTACACTTTATGAAAGTAAGTGTTTATATGGTAGTCATGTTTACCATGACTTTTTCTTATTCATTTATTGGTGCACCACAAGTAGATGCTGTTGGAACAGGTACGATCCAGGGTAGGATAATGGCTGGGGGTAGTCCGGTTGGGTTAGGTGATGTTGGTGTTCAGGTGCCTTATTCCAGCACAGAGGCAGTGGTGACTAATGCAGATGGAACATTTGAAATTACAAATGTACCACCGGCTCCTTATTGGACGATACAAACACATATTAATGACATCGATGGATATAAGGATGTTTTGGTAGAAAATATTAATGTGGTGGCTGGTGAAATTACCTCAGTTGGTGATATTGCTCTAACTCAAGCCACTAAGACTATCTCAGGCACAGTAACTAGAAAAGAGACAGGAGCAGGCGTAGTCGGTGCGGAAATAAATGCCTGGCCTTTTGAAGGGGGATTTTCACAAAGTACTACAACTACTGACAGTAATGGAAATTATTCATTGTCCTTGACAGGAGGTAAATGGGGCATGAATATTTCCGGAGGACATGATGAAGAATGGAATCCGATCGAAGTTGATTGGGTTTATTCAGGTATGCCGCAAGACCAGAGTTTTGCCAATGACAATACAGTAGAAACAAGAATAGCTAATTATGAAGTAGTAACAGCAAACTCATTTGTGAATGGAAAAGTTGTCAATCCAAATGGTACGCCCCGGGCGGAATTAAATATTGATTTATTTAGTTTTGACGGAGGCATGGCAAATGCCAGAACAGATGCCAGTGGAAATTTTTCTATCAGGACAGCCGCTGGTAATTTTGAACTTAACGCCTGGTTCCCACAAGAGGAACAAATGTATTCATTGCCTGGGCAAAAAATTTCAGTGGAGGCAAATCAAACTGTCAATCTTGGAACCATTAAAATAGTACAGAAGACATCAAAAATTAAAGGATTCGTAAAAACCTCTGCCGGGACACCAGTAGAAAATGTTAGTGTCAGTGCTTTTAGTATGATGGGCATGGGACCTGGCGATAATGCTTGGACTCAAACTGGTGCTGATGGATCATATACCCTCTGGGTTGGTACTGGAAATTATGGAGTAGATGTCCAGACAAATCAGGATTCTTCTTGGGTGCCGGATGGAAATCAAAAACAATATAACATTGAAGCTAATCAGACAATTAATAATGCAAATTTTGTATTAATCAAAGCCGATGTAACTATTAATGGGCAAGTTGTAAATACTGAAGGAGTATTACAGTCTGACTTTTTTGGTTATGCCAATGTGATGGAGCAAAATGCTAATTTCGGTCCTGGTCCAGGTAAATTTTTTGGAGGAAATATCCAAGGAGGAAATTTTCAAATAAAAATTCCATCGCAAGTTATGACTGATATTAGTATTACTTCGTTTGTAGAGCCAGGTAGACCTTATTCTATACAAGAAGACGTAAATTTAACTGTTGCTCCAAATGGAGTATATAATGTCGAGTTAGTATTAGTACCTAATGACGCTGTTTTGACTGGTATAGTAAAAGATCAAGATGGTAATACTATTTCTGGATTTGAGAATGGTGATGTTTTTGTGATGGGCAATAAGGGGCAGTGGAATAATGCTTTTATCGAACCCGATGGCTCTTATACACTTTCTTTAAGAAGTGGTACATATGACGGACGTGGTGCTTTTGTAAGAGGTGGAGGATATATGGATCGTCCTCCAATGTTTGAAGAAGGTGGTGTTACAATCAAACCAGGTACCACGACTTGGAATCCGATCGTATATAAATCTGATGCAAGTATTAATGTAACTATCAAAGATCCAGATGGAAACCTAGTAAGTGGATTTGGATTTGCATTTGCACACGAAGATTTTGAAGGTGATCCAGGTGTAGGATTTAAAGAGTCAATGGAAGCAGGCGGAGAAATATTTGATGGTAAAGGGATGATTAATGTAATTGGAGGAAAAACATATTTAGTTGGTGCTCCGCCTCCACCAAAATTTGATTCAGAAAATTGGATGCCACCAGAAGAGCAAGAAGTATTTGTCGCTAAAGATGGAACTGCCAGTGTGGTATTACAATACAAAGAAGCAGACGGAAATATCACCGGGACAATTACATTTGAAGACGGCTCTCCAGTGCCATTTGGTTTTGTCGGTGGATGGGAAGAAGGTGGATCTAATTCTGGTGCACCTAACTTTGGTTCAACTTACACTTTGCCAGTTTCAAAAGATGGAATTTGGCATATTAATGCTGATACATTTAGTGGTTCAGAATATTTTACAAGTGGTGATATAGTAATTAAAACTCCTGATACAACAGGATTTACAATAGAAATAAATTTTGTACTTAGTAAGTCTGATTTTGTTTTCCCAGAGCCAAAATGTGCAACGTGGGATTCTACTCAACCAAAGGTTGTCAATTTATCTGATGGTACCAATTTAACATTCCCTGCTAGATCATTAGCAGAGAGCGGTAATGTTACTGTTTGCGCTCAACCAACAGTTAATCTAAAACCAGAGAAAAACAAGAAGCCAGCCAAGGGGTTTGGTTATTCTTTGACCGCCACAGATGCTAGTAATCAAACTATAGCTACTTTTAATTCAGCAGTAACAATTAGTATGAAAGTAGAGGCAGAAAAATTAGCAGAGTTTGGAATAACGCCAGAAGATTTATTGCCAGCCTTTTTTAATACTACGACCAATAAGTGGGATACAGTAAATAATGCAACTTATGATGCAGCTAATGATTTACTTTCATTTACCACTACTCACTTTACTGATTATACGATTGTTACTGGTGTAACTGTGGCTGCCAGCAATGGACCAGTAGCTTCTGATATCATTGCTAGCCCAGCTAACGATGGTGGTCCTCATGTAACAATTTGGGATTATGAAGGTAATATAAAATCAAATTTCTTTGCCTATTCTTCAAATTTTAGAATGAGTATTCAAACTGGTGTGGGTGATTTTGACGGCGATGGTACTAATGAAATTGTTACTGCTCCTGGCGAAGGTTTTGGACCTCAGTTGAGAGTATTCAATTTAGAAGGTCAGCCAATCAATCAGTTCTTCGCATATCAAGAACATCTACGATCTGGTTATAATATGGTAGTTGCAGATATTGACGGTGATGGAAGTGACGAAATTATTACAGCACCAATGGCTGGTGAAGCACCTCATGTTAGAATTTTTGATGGGAAAGGTAATGTTAAAGATCAATTTTTCGCTTACGATGAGATGTTTAAAGGGGGAGTAAACCTAACTACTGGAGATGTTGACGGCGATGGTGATATTGAAATTATTACCTCACCTGCTTCAGACGGTTCTCCTGATATCAGAGTATTTAATGGCGATGGTTCTCAAGTAGCAGGATTCTGGGCATATCCCGCAGGTCTACGTGGTGGATTTGATTTGTCTATAGGTGATTTGAACGGTGACTCGGTTGTAGATATATTAGTGGCTCCTGGTGAAGGATTTGGTCCTAACGTTTCTATGTTTACCGGGGACGGAACATTGATCGGAAGATTTATGGCTTTTGCCGATACATTCAAAGGTGGAATAAATGTAACCATAGGTGATGTAACTGGGGACTCTCAAAATAATATAGTAGTTGCCCCGCTAAGCAGTGGCGGTCCTCAAATTAGAGTATTTGATTACCAAGGTAATTCAGTTTCGCAATTTTGGGCTTATGCATCTGCTTTAAGAGGATCGTTTACACCATTAATTACTGATATTGATCAGGATGGTACAAATGAAATAGTAACGACTCCAGGTAATGGTTTTGGTCCGCATTTACGTGCTTTTGAGTATGACGGAACTATTACCAGTAGTTTTTTCACTCATAACGAAGACTATCGAGGTGGTATTAATGCCATGAGTATTCCAACTTTTTAGTAAGTTTTATATAGATTTAGAACAAACCCCCATTAATAAAAAATGGGGGTTTGCGGTTTTTTTAGCTTGTGATATAATGCTTGAGTTAGATTAATTAAATCATAAACAAACTACATATATGGATAAAACACTCCAAGGCCAATTGGAAGAAAAGTTAAGAAATAAAAAAATTAAACTTGTTGATTTATTAGAAAAGATGACGAACCAAAAAACTTTCAATAAAAATAAGATTCAAGTAAAACTTGATAATATGGGGGATAAAGATGAGGATAATGCTATGGAAGTAGCAAATTTTCAAGATAATATCTCTCTAGAAAGAGAATTGGAAGTAAATTTAGAAAAGATTGAAGCGGCTTTGGTAAAAATAGATAAAGATGAGTATGGTGAGTGTATAAAGTGTCAAACAGATATTAAAGAGGAAAGGCTTTTAGCTTATCCTGAAGCTGAAATTTGTCTAAAATGTGCAGCTGGTCCAAAATCATAAAAACTAAAGGGAGCAATAAAATAATTTGGCCATTTTTTTGGATAATTTTATTTTTTGCTGTTGATCGGTTAGCTAAAATTTTGTCCTTACGGTTTTTATCTGATGAGGGAGTTTTTGTTATACCAAATATTCTCGGACTAGTCTTAGAAAGGAATCAAGGTATAGCTTATTCAATACCTTTAACTGGAATTTATTTGGTTGTTGTACTAATTATTATAGTTATGGCACTTGTAGCTGTGGCAGTAAAAGCTTATAGAAAAAAGGAAATTAATGTTGTAATTTCGATTGGGTTAATAATACCCGGAGCTGTTTCAAATTTATTTGACCGCCTACAATATGGTTATGTAGTTGATATGTTAGTGTTAACAAAGTGGCCGGTTTTTAATATCGCTGACTTAATGATTCTAGCAGGTGGAATTTGGTTAATAATTATTTATTTACAGAAAAAATAGGAGTCTTGACCTCTTATATAAACATTGATAGGGTATATTAATGTACATTTTTAATTGAATATATATAGAAATAATAAGCCATTTACTTATAACAATAGAGAGGAGGACGTAATGGTAAAGCGTTTCTTTATTACGGCAATTTTTTTGATAATGTTTTCAGCAAATGCGAGTGCTGGAATAAAAGAAGCACTTAATCCAACCAAATTATGGGAGCTTCGTGATGAACTTCAATTAATGTCTGATGATTCTGTGTATGGTGATGATATAATTAGTCTTTTGGATAAAATTCCAGAATTAAATAAATCATTATCACGAGTACTAGAGATCATTCCTTTTGCAAAATTACGTATTGATGTAGTGCAATCGTCTTGTCCGTCGCGAGCAGTTTCTCTTGAGAAAATAAAAGATCGTTTTAAAAAGCACTCATTTGGTCGAATTGCCTATGATTGCCCTAGTATCCGTACTATTAATAAGTATTTGGAAGAGCATGATGATTGTAAAGTCATTAATGTAAAAAATCCTGAACTTGTTATTTTTATTGAGAAGTTTAGTAATTCTTCTGATCTTCGATTACAAACTATTGTAAATTTGTGCAAAATGGTTCAATGTGAATATTCTCTTGTTACTCTTGGATTATCATTGCGTGATTATCGTGATATTGATGGAGGACCAAATAATTGGTCAAAAGGATTATTGATTATTGATGACTACTATGAAGAAGAGCACTTGAAAAGAATTTTGCGCTTGGTTGGAGCCGAATCAAATCTACGTTAAATGGGTTACTTGAGTAAGTGACCCATTTTTTATTACAAGAAAAACCGCCGGTCCGCCCCTGCCTACCGGCAGGCAGGTCTGGAGGACGTTTTATGTGTAGCTCACGGTATAATAAAATCACCTCCAATATAGAAAGGAGGTGATTTTTTAAAATTACGTTTAATATATGGGATGCCCAAACTTGTTTGGGGAAATGATTAAAACCCAATCCTCAACAAGTTGC
>JAYEHE010000417.1:0-1848 GCA_034659415.1 Candidatus Zixiibacteriota bacterium
CTCTGTCATTGCGAATCCGCCTCAGGCAGATGAAGCAATGACAGAGTTGAACGGTTTAGATTGCTTTGCTCGCCTGCGGCGGACTCGTCCGCCATGGTTAAAATACGGCATAGGCGTGCGGAACAGAATTGCGTATATTATTCGGCAATTACTTTATTAATTGTCTTTGGTCTAATTAGAGTCGTTGCGTAAGCTTCCCCGTCAAGTGGTGATATTCATAAATAGACAGATAACATCATTCGCAGTTAATACTTGCAAAATCAATTTGCACCCTTTTAATTTAAGCCAATATCAAATATTCATATAAACTGAAACGGAAAATAAATGGAATCATTTTTAATATCATTTGAAGATTTTTGGGCAATTTCTGTTGATTATGTTTGGGGGCAACCTCTTGTATATCTACTGATTTTTTCAGGTGTTTATTTCACTTTTGCCAGTCGCTTTTTACCGTTTCGGGCGATGAAACATGCTTTTGATATTTTACGAGGGAAATTCGATGATCCGAATGACCCCGGTGAAATTAGTCATTTTCAGGCGTTATCATCAGCTCTGTCTGCTACTTTGGGTATGGGGAATATAGCCGGTGTGGCGGTAGCAATTTCGCTTGGGGGTCCCGGGGCTATTTTCTGGATGTGGGTTGCCGGTTTGGTTGGCATGGCAACAAAATTTTTCACTTGCACCCTTTCAATTTTTTATAGAAAAAAAGATGAAAACGGGGTAGAGCAGGGTGGACCTATGTATTTTCTTGAAGTTGGTTTAGGGAAATGGGGCAAGCCACTCGCTATTATTTTTGCTATTTGCGGTATGATTGGGTGTCTGGCACTTTTCCAGGTTAACCAATTATCAAGTTTGCTTTATAACGATTATGGGTTTAATCGGGCAATGACCGGTGTGGTCTGTATGGTTTTAGTGGGTATTGTTATTTTAGGCGGTATTACTCGGGTAGGTAAGGTTACATCCAGAGTTGTTCCAGTAATGGCATTGCTATATGTTCTTTCCGGATTGGTTATAATATTTTTAAATGCTTCTATTATTCCTGATATATTTATCTCGATTTTTAAATCTGCATTTGGAGGAGAAGCCATTGTTGGCGGTGTGGCTGGATTGGCTTTTAAGGAAGTTATGATAATCGGTGTGAAGCGTGCGGCATTTTCTAATGAGGCTGGTATTGGTACGGCACCAATGGCTCACGGAGCGGCGAAAACAAAAGAACCGGTTCGTGAAGGGTTGATTGCTATGATGGGACCATTAATTGATACTCATATTGTTTGCACGATAACTGCTTTGGTTATTCTTGCTACCGGCGTATCAAGTGCCGATGATGGAGCAGTGATGACTGTTAATGCTTATAGTCAATCTTTAGGTTGGATTGGCGGGCAGATAATGACTTTAGCTATTGTTCTCTTTTCGATAAGCACTATGATTTCATATTCATATTACAGTTTAAAATGCGCTAAATATCTTTTTGGAATCAGAATCGGTTCCCAATATGTTTATATATATCTTCTGAGTCTTCCAGTTGCCGCCTGGTTAGGACAGGATACAGTTATCAATATTATTGATACAATGTTTGCATTGATGGCGGTTCCAACTCTTTTGGGAACACTATTGCTCTCAGGGAAAGTTGTTGATGCTTTGAAAGATTACTATAGAAGAATGAAAATTTAGATTGCTAATTTTTCTTTGGCTAATAGATAAAATTCATCAGGATATTTACCTATAGATAATTTTTCCCATTGACACATTTCGTTTGATGCTTCTCCCATTAGGTACTTAACAATTTTGGTAGCTTCGAAATCAATCTCATATTCAATAAAAAGATTAACAGCATTCTCGCTAATCATA
>JAYEHE010000418.1:0-1847 GCA_034659415.1 Candidatus Zixiibacteriota bacterium
TAAGTTGGTCGCTTTACTGACTGTTTTTCTTCGTTCACTAATTGCCCATAACAGCAGTCTGTCTAATAAGCCCGAATATTGATATTTGTACCCAATAAGTAATTCTTCAAATAGCTGTTTTTTAAAAAACTAAGGTCGTTAAATTTTTTTTTAGGTGGATACTTTTCGGTTAATATATACAACTATCGAACGTTTACAAATGAAAGGATATGTTTCCTTTACTCAACTTTTTCTAAGGTCAAAAAAGATGTTAATCCAAAAACACAATTAATTTTTTCTTTTATCTAAAGAACCGCCAAGTACAGCCTGTGCCGAATACTTTCGGTAAGACCCGTACGCTTGGTGGTCCCGACCAAAAGGTGCGGGATAAATTGTGAGAGGTGCACTGGCGGAGATTACTCCGTCAGCCGCCTACTCGATTATAGGGCGTATTTTCTATTTTACCTTAATCTTCCCCCAAGATTTACCTGCTTCATTAGTTATCATATTTCTAACAAATCCGATATGTTTATAAAAGACCCCTTTTAATATTCGTTCTTTTGTTGTTCCAGCTAGAGGCTGATTATTTTTCAGGTTTTCGGTGTGTTTTTCAACACTTATCTTCTCTTCTTCGAGGGCATGTGATTTATTCCTTCTAATAAAATCTATTAAAGCTTTCTTAGTACTAACATTTACTAATTGAAGATTTTTTATCATCTCAGCATATGATTCATCAGTTCCTTTGTTTTCAATCGGCAAATTATCATCTAATATTTGTTCAAGCAAATCAACATTAAGCTCTATATCATCAATTTTCTTTATACTCTTTTTAACCTCACTTATGTATTCTTCTCTTTCATCAAGAACTCGTTCAAATTCTAGATCAACAGTTTCTAGTAATGCAGACACTCTGGAAACAGAGCGTAAAACTTCGTTAGGGACACTTTGCTCCTTCTTATATTGCAATAGATTAGATGCTTCAGACCATAAATGCTGAGATATTGTTCTTACTTGAATTTCAACTTTCAAATTCTTGAAATCACTAAGCGAAGGAACTTTTAACCATTCGTCTGGAATTTCCGCAATAATATGAGTTGAAGTATATCCAAATTGATTATTTTCCAACCTTTCACCAGTATCATATAGTTTAGTGATTTTTAGTTGTTCATTTATTCTATTTATTACCGTATCTGCATCTCTTACGAATAATAAAACTATTCTCATACCGCATAAGTCTTGCATGTCGGTAATTCTTTTTAGACTAATTGGGACACGGTCAATTTTATCAATTATTGAATCCCATGTTTTTGTTCTAAGTTGAATTGGGAAGGCTAAATTAATTTCTGAGTCAGAAAGTATTTTTTCAATTTCAGTTTTCATTGAAACTAAAAAATTCTCAAAGGTCAATTTCAGTTTTTGATAATCTTCTTTAAATTTTACTAAATCAGTCTCCTTCTTTTTACTCATAATTTGTGTTTCTTTATTTATATTCTGACTAACGTTAAAATCAGTCGCTGATTTTCAATTGTTTCTAAAATTTCATTTTTTCTCACTTCTTTTCATTTTTTTTACCCACATTTTACGTTAGCGATAGGAATTAATCGGTTCCTCTGATGTGGGGAATGCCCTATAACGAGTGGATATAATGACCACTCATTATATTCCCATTACATTTTTTGTTAAAAAATTTCATAATTCAATATTATCCAATGGATTATAAGTTTTATAGTTCTAATATTTTCATATCTTAATAAATTTTGAATCTATCATAAAATCCAATTGCAAAGGTAATAAATATTTTTTCATTCACACAAATCAACATAGAACCGCTTTAATCAATAGAAGTAAGCTGTAACTAATGTGTTATA
>JAYEHE010000419.1:0-8293 GCA_034659415.1 Candidatus Zixiibacteriota bacterium
GCTTCGACTTCGCTCAGCCACCGGTCCCTGAGCGAAGTCGAAGCCCTGAAAACTGAGCTCTTCCGAAAGACGAAAGACGAAAACTCCCCAAAAACTGAAGACTAAAAACTAAAGACTAAAGACTAAAGACTAATGACTCGGCTCAACCAAATATCAAACGAACTAATCAGAACCTCCCCCTCTACCTTCCATCGATTCCTATTCTATCGGATCTCACTGGATTCAAAAATGACTGGCATAGTGGGGCCTCGAGGGGTTGGTAAAACCAGTTTGCTTTTGCAGCTGCTAAAAGAAAAGCTTCATGATCAGGAGAATGTGCTGTATGTGCAGCTTGATGATGTGCATTTTTCTACACAGTCTTTGTTTGAATTTGCCAGAGAGTTTGTCTTGAAGGGTGGGAAGATGCTTGCTCTTGATAACCTTCATAAATATCCTGAGGGAGTTACTGATTTGCAGAAAATTGCTGAGGAGTTGCCTGATTTGAAGATTCTTTTTGCCGGCTCATCTGCCGGAGATGACGATGGGGCATTTTATGAATTGTCGAGGATTGCTTCTTTGCATTACCTGCCTGGCTTATCCTTTCGTGAATTTCTGGAGTTTCGATATGACCACGCTTTCCCGGTTATCCAGATGGATGAATTGCTTGAGTATAACCGAATGCCCGGGGTTGAAGTCCTGCATCGGATTCGTCCTTTGCAGTATTTTGATGAGTATCTGACACAGGGATTTTATCCTCAGCAGATAGAGAATCCTGCTTTGTATTATCAATCTGTGATGAATTTGGTGAATAAGGTTTTGACTGAAGATTTCAGTGTTGTGCACCGGATAGATTATGAATCAGTTCTGAAAATTCGTCGGCTCTTGGCTAAGCTCGCTGTGGAAGGGCCATTTAAGCCTAATATTGAGAAACTGGCAGACGAAGTTGGAACAACCCGGGATAGCTTGTTGAAATTTTTGAAATATTTGCATCGGGCCGGCATGATCGGATGGTTAACAAAAGGACATGAGGATGTGAATTATTTCAATAAACCTGATCGATTGTTGATGAGCAATTCATGTTTAATCGCTGCCCTTTCTCCTGATCTGCCTTCAAGAGAAAGCTTACTGGAGACATTTTTACATAATCAGCTACGTTTGGCACACCAGGTAAATTTGACAAGCAGGGGCAGTTATTTGATGGATTTAGAATATGAGTTTGAGATGGAGTGGATGACTGGGGGAAGTAATAAGGGGAAAAGTAAATCTCAGGCTTATGTGGTTTCGCCGGAGGCTGAGTCTGCATCCGGGAATGTTATTCCGCTTTGGATGTTTGGGTTTCTTTATTAGGTGACGCGGGAGTGACGCGGGAGTGACGCAAAAGTGACGCGGGAGTGACGCGGGAGTGACGCGGGAGTGACGCAAAAGTGACGCTGGTTGACCCAACCGGACCCCGAGCGGAGTCGAAGGGTCAGCGCATCGGTAAAAGTTTATGATTCTATTACTTTGAGACATAGTGTGTTTGATTTTCCTGATGAGGGGAAATCTTATGGGAAAATTCTGATGTACTATACTCTGAAGTGTGATGAACGCTCTGCTTATGATAAATATCCGTGTGGAGAGTGGGATTACCTGACTTACACGAATGTTCATAAAGACGGCGAGGTTTTTGAACTTGCACGGTATATTACTCCTTATGGAAAACGACTTGATTTAGGTGTGGATGGATTTACCTGGATTTATGATGTGACTGATTATGCTCCATTGTTGAAGGGGAAGGTTGAACTCTCATCTGCGAACACTCAGGAATTGCTTGATTTGCGGTTTCAGTTCATTGAGGGAACTCCGCCGAGAGAAGTTTTGAAGATTGAGAATCTTTGGAAAACAGGTAGTTATCAATATGGCAATTTGATCGTGCGGGTTGGTGCCCGGGCATTTGGGTCGACACCTACGATCATGAGTTGACTTCGTATGTTTCACCTGGTGAGACCATTCGGGTCGATTATCGTCTGGAGGAGTATAATCCAGATATTGAAGAGAAGGGTGGCAATTATATTATTGCTCACCAATTATTCAGTTTCGGACCTCCATCGTTTAAGTTGGATGCAGAAATAGAAAAAATTATGGCTCCGACTGATCATTCTGAATATTTGAGGATGAACCCTGTTTCAACAGAGCCCATTATACAAATTCGTAACCGGGGATCTGAACCCCTCACCAGCCTTAAAATTAAGTATGGATTAAAAGGCAATGCCAAATCTGTTTTCACTTGGCATGGAAGTCTGGATTTCCTCGAATCTGCGCGGGTTAATTTGCCAATGCCAGATTGGTCGGGTATGGCCAAAGGAATGGAGTTTGAGCTTGAAGTGAGCAAACCTAATGGGAGAATGGATGATATTTAATGATGCTGGCGAGGTGGTTGCTCAGCATACTGAATTTGAAGATGATTCCACTTTTGTTGATCATGTTAGCTTACCCCGGGGAGCCTATGAGTTTTACTATTACGATGTGGTAGAAGACGGAATGATCAGGCACTGGTGGTTGCGGGGATCTGACCCGGATAAGATTGGACAGAATGGTTCTTTATTGTTCCGCAATGCTAAGCAAGACACCATCATGGACCTTGGGTTTGATTTTGCTGAAGAGGAGAGTTTGAGGTTTTTTGTTGATTAGTACTACATTTGTATTATGCGTCTCGACACACGAAAAGTAGATTTCATTAAGGCTGGCATTCAATCTATTGAGGATGTTGCGGAAGTGTATTTATTCGGATCCCGAGTTGATGATACTTCAAAAGGAGGAGATATTGATATTTTGATTTTATCCGATGAGCTTTTAGATAAGAGTCAGATCCGGATTTTCAGGAGGGAATTCTTCAAGAAATATGGCTGGCAGAAGCTCGATCTGGTTAATTTCCGATTCTCTGACCAATCTGCTTTTAAGGATATAATAATAAAAGATGCCATTCAGCAATTATTGCCGGAAGTACTTGAAAAATCTGATATTCTGATGAGTAATATTCAGATGACAAAAGAGTTTTTAAAGTCGAGATAAGAATCTGTATCTTTTGCTCTGGCAGGTTTCCGTATTTGTTTTCTGTAAAGACATATGCTTTTTTTATTTCTAGAGGATACTGTCTAGATTCCAGGCCTGAATGTGGCCAATTCCTTCTTTGGATTCTAAATGGATTTCATCCATAGATACAACATACTTCTCATAATTATCAGATATGGCTTCTAAAGCTGAGTATTCTCTTTGGATGGTTCTTTGTTCTGTTAGCTGATATGCAACTTGTAGATAAATGGTGCGATTTCCTTTGTTGGCAACAAAATCAATTTCTTTGTTTCTCAAGGCACCGGCATACACTTTGTATCCTGAAAATAGTAATTGGAGATAGATTGCATTTTCAAGTTTATAACCCTGACCATATTCAAATCCTGGATACAGGTAGTTCTTGAAGGCCAGATCGTTTATGTAATATTTGCAGTTTCCGGATAAGATCTCTTTTCCTTTAATATTATATCGTTCTACTTTATGAATGAGAAATGTGCTTTCCATATAGCCGATATAATTTGAAACTGTCTCGTAGCTGGTCTTTCTGTTCTTACTGGCGAAATATTTTACAATGTTAGAAATAGATATAAGATTTGAGGCATTGTTGACGAGGAAGGCAAACAGATCTTCTAACAGTTTTGCATCTTTGATCTTATACCTAAGAATGATGTCTTTTAGCAGAACCGTATCTTTTACTGCGGAAACATAATGCTGTTTCGTTTCATCGTTTGGAAGGTGGATTAATTCAGGAAGGCCCCCACTTTGCAGGTATTCAATGAAAGAATATCTGGAATCTTTGAGTTGTTTTGCCACATTGTACTCGAGATAGTTAAATGGCAGAATTTGAAACTCCAAATATCTTCCAGAGAGCAAGGTTGCCAGTTCGCCTGAAAGTAGTTCTGAATTTGATCCGCTTATGAATATCTCATATTCTTCTATAAAGTTTTGTGAAAAGGAGTTAACAAAACGTTCCCAATCCTTAATGTCCTGTATCTCATCAATGAACAGATATTTCTTTCCTACAGGCTTCAGAGCCTGTTTGTATTCTTTCATTAAATTGTCGAGGTCAGTATAGGAAACCAAAAAATCGAATTCAGTAAATTCCTTATTGATATACAGGATATTGTGCGGATTTACTCCTGAATTTAGAAGCTTGCTAATGATTTGGCGGAGTAGGTAGCTCTTTCCAACACGCCTTTGTCCAACAAGAACTTTTACAAGTTGATTGCCAAGATATTCTGAGATTCGGTTCAAGTATTTTGTCCTGGGAATCCCGAATTCTGAGATGTCACCCTCCCAGAAGTTAAACTTTGAAATACTTGCAATAATTTCAGTCATACTTGAATATTTTGATAAAATTACAAAATATTCAAGTATAAACGAAATTATTGCAATTGCAGTTTCTTTCTACAAACTGCAAACTATTTCAATCTCACCTGATTTACCCATTTCGTTTCGCCCTGAGAAATTAGTTCTTAATAATGAACCGTTGATTCCATTTTGATAATAAAGGCTCTCAATGCTAGAGCTAATTATTTCACTAATGTGATTGTCAAGTAATCTTACAATCTTTTTCTTTTTTGAGTCGTTCAGAAATCCTAAAATAATAGATCCGACTAATAACAATGACAATAATACTACCAGCCCATTATCAAGAATTCTTCTTGCAAATTGGATCATTTCAATTCAAATTTTAACAGGACAGGATTATCAGTTGGTTGTAATTCTTTGATCAGACTCGAAAGTTCCTTTGCGAATTGTTCATTTTTAGGCTCAATAATCTCTTCTTCGGGATATAATAAATCCAGTGGTTCCACAAGACAAATAACCTCAGTTTCTGTTGTTCCTACAATCCTTCCAAGTATTCCGAATTCATTATTAATGAGAGTCTTTGTGTCGTACAACTTGGTTTCTTTGCTTACTTTATTGTAGAATGCATAATAGTAATTCCTCTTATGACTAATGGCAAAAAATATCCAATTATTATATTCCCAAAAAAAATGGTTGATAGAAGCCATGTCTTCCTTATCAATCTCAAAGTGAATCTTCCTAGGGATATCTTTATCAATGTTATCCCAATCAATATTATGCTTGCCAAAATCAATAACGTATTTTCCATCCAGATGATCTGGAAATACTTGATAAATAGTATCTCCATAAGGATACTTAAAATAGAGGTCATCTTTAAAGGTATGAAAGCTTTGATAAAGAACATATCCTGATTTTTTTATATAAGGTACGTCAACTCCAACAAATGATTTTTGATTATGTTGGTCAAGGATTATCAGGGTAGAGAAGTTTGGTTTATTATCTATTATGTTCATTGGTTTACCAGTATAATATGCTACATGACCGTTGGCAAATTTGTGCATATCTTCATTATTGATGATCATTGGATCTTCACGAAGATATTTACCGTCAATATTGAAAACAATATTTGCTTGTTTATCCCATGCAGAAATGACAACTTCACTGTTGTCTTCATCAACTCGATAGGACATCATTGAGGCAGTCTCACCCGGCCCCTTCCCGAATTTGATATAATTTGTGATAAACCGGCCATCTTTGTCAAAACTCATTAAAAGATTTCCGAATCTTTCAAATAGGAAATATTTGTCGTTGTGGGATTCTACAATGGCGACTCTTCCAAATACTGATTTTTCATTTGTTTCAAGTGGTATAACCTCCACTCCTTTAAAAATTTCACCAATATTTGTTTGCAGTTTTTTTAAGTCCACAGTAATGGTAACAGGATATTTTTCTTGTTTTTCAATGGTTGTATTAGCATTCTGATCAAATTCGCAATCGCATCCTCCTCCCTGCTCAGGAGCCAAAACATAATTCAGGGTACTCCCAAATCTGATCATTGAGTTAATCGTATTTGATACAAATAGCCCAAATACCATTAACAATCCTAAAGTAAATAGTCTTTTACGCATAATTTTAAGCTTTTTTAGTTAATACCAACACTTTCCCATGTCGCAATCTCAGTTATTTGTTCAAACAGATTGGCACTCCTATTTGCCCGGATATAGAACTGTTTACTGTTCTGAGATACCACATCTATTATGTCTTTGGCATAAGAACCAGCATCCATTCTGGAGCGGTTTACTGTTATGCCTTCTGACTTTAACAGTTCGTATGCTCTTGTCAGTGTTCCAGCTTGTTCAAGTTTCAACTTTGATATTATCTGATTCACCAATACAGTACGATAAACCACAACATAATGCAGTTATTGAGCAAATTCTTGAAATTGTTTTCACTATTTTTATTCTTTATTAATGCATCTGACAGAGTATCCGAAACCATTATTATTCTTTGCAAAGCGAGCCTTATCGTCACGGTAATACAACACTACAACCCATGATTCTTTGCGAGAGCTATTTGTTGATGTCCAATACATTGCAAATTTCTTGAGATCTGCATAACTATTGGTGACTTCTCTAAAATATCTACTGCCACCCGCAACTGCATTAAATGAATAAGAATTTGTTCCGGTTGTATTGGAAGGAAGCCAGAATTTATTGCCTTGAGTTCTAAGTCTTGTTCCTGCACTTTTACTTACCGTTTGAATTAGTTGCTCCCAATCCCTTTTCCCGGGCAAAACCCAACCTTCAGGACAAGCTGTTTTTGCCGATTTATTGTTATATAATCGACCATATTCTCTCAAGTATGTGGTATCATCTTCATAAATCCAGGATCCTTTTGGGGTTTCATATTTTAAATTTTCAGCCATCCATTTTTGTTCTCCAATCAAAACCCATTTGTATGCTAGATTGTCGCGCTCATCTATCATAGTGCCTTTTGGCTGATTAGCAGGGTTATGCTGACAGAATCCATGCAAGCTAAAACTTAAAAGAAGGATGCCTAGCAGTCTTTTTTTCATTGTTTTTCAATTAATACTGAAATAATACAAACCTGTTGATTTTGAAAAGGAGTTGTCTTTGTCAAGAAAAAATATAACATCGCTGTATACAGTAATATTACTGATGCTACTGTGATTTGGGATATCAATCTTCCTGACAATATCCCCGGTTTCCATATTGATTTCGCGGAGGTAAAAATCGTTGCTGATTAGCTCCTTCCAAATGGTATAGACCTTATTGGTTTGTTTATCCACAAGGATTTGCTGAAGGAACCTGTTTTTGTCGAGAATATAAGCCTTTTTCCCATGTGCATCAAAGTACCATTTGGTATGGAAAAGTGTTGGAATTTTCTTTACAGAGTTGCCTGTTGAATTAAAGTATTCGATTTCATTATTTATAAAATTGAATAGCACAAGACTATCATTGTAACAGATTATTGGTGCGACAACGCATCTGTCTTTGAATATCGCGTATTTCCAAACTCGTCATAGATTTGCCTAATTTCTCTGACAGAGTCTGTTCCTTGAACAAGCATAAATGTGGAGTTGTAATAAGTATTTGAGGCCTGAAAGAATAGTTTATTATCTATTTTGCATTTCATGGGTATGAGGACCCTCAGACAGGTTTCAAAATCAGAAGGATAGATCAAGTAGATCATTTCTTCTTCTATGAAAATTTGCCAGACTCTTTTATCTCCAATTAATTGGATTTCTCCAAAGACATCTTCAAATAGATATGTTGTCATTGGATAAAGATGTTCGGGAAATTTCAATTTTTTCCCAATTCCCTTTACTACTCTCTTTGATAGAGTATAACCTTTAAGATTAGTAAGATATATTTGCTGAGAAGTAGAGCTGTTGACATCATCAGCCAGGATTAATACCCTGTCTTCCATGATTTTATAATCGAGGATATTTGTGCTATCATTCTGAGGGAAGCTCCGAACATTGCCAATATGTGAGTAAACTGCAATTTCATCGATTTCTGTTGTTATTCTATCCAGATAGCAAAACAGTATTGTATCTGACTTTGATTGAATCTTGTATTCCTTTGTGGAATAAGCTATGTGGCTAAAACTTAAAATCGATGGGCTTTGGTGTATTGAAATAGAAAAGCCACCATTTTGACCACTAGTTGTTCCTGTTCCTATTGACAATGCCGATATATTGACATCGCTGATTGGGGATAAAGATTCTGAATCATAGACGATACCGACAATTTTTGTTTGTCCATAAGAGCTGAAGAACTGAAGAAGAATCCAAATTTTAATGAGGAATTTTATTGATTGAATCCAAATCATTTCTTTTTCACAGTTTAGGTTTTACTATCATTATTATAGGATTGTCATCAAGACTTGAGCCCTTTTGAATATCTTGAAAAATAGTACTACCATTATT
>JAYEHE010000420.1:0-1843 GCA_034659415.1 Candidatus Zixiibacteriota bacterium
AAATTTAATCAAAACAATCCTAATTATTCAGATTCAAATAACGGAACTACCCAATGAAAAACAACCAACTCATAATATATCAAACCGAAGACGGAAAAGTCAAAATAGAAACACATTTTGAGAATGAAACCGTATGGCTAAATATTGACCAAATAGCAGAACTATTTCAAAAATCCCGTTCTACCATTAACGAGCATATTCTTAATATTTACAAAGAACAGGAGCTTGAAAAAGAGCTTTCAATGAGAAAAATCGGAAATTCCGATTTTTCTACCAAAAAGTCCAAAACAACATCATTACTAATTAATGGATATTAGAATATGACTAAGCTAAAACCCAATAAAGATTATATCAACTGGCTTAACGAATTAAAATCAAAGATTCGTTCAGCACAGATAAAAGCATCAATAGCTGTAAACTCTACATTAATTGATTTCTACTTTACCTTAGGTAAAATGATAACCGAAAAAGAAGCTGTTTGGGGAAGTAAATTATTGGAGCGTTTATCAACTGACTTAAAGAGTGAATTTCAGGAAATGCAGGGCTTTTCTGTAACTAATCTTAAATATTGTCGTCTGTTTTATAATTATGTTGCAATTCGTCCCCAAGCTGAGGACGAAAAGGAAAACATCATTCGTCCCCAAGTCGAGGACGAATTAAATCAACTAACAAAGACTGAATCATATCAACAGATACGGCAGATTCCGTGGGGACATATCAAACTGCTTATTGGCAAAGTAAAAGGTATAGAGGAGTCTAGTTTTTACATTCAGGAGGCCATAGAAAACGGTTGGAGTAGAGATGTTTTAGCACTTCAAATAAAATCGAAACTATATAGCAGACAAGGGAAGTCAATTACAAACTTTAAAAAAACACTACCAGCTCCAGAGTCTGATTTGGCACAACAATCTATAAAAGACCCGTACTCTTTCGATTTTCTTACTATGACAAAACCATACAACGAAAGGGATGTTGAGAAACAATTGATTGAACACATTTCTAAATTTTTGTTGGAACTTGGAAAAGGCTTTGCTTTTGTCGGGAGGCAGTATCATCTTGAAGTTGATGAGTCTGATTATTATATTGATTTACTGTTTTATCACACCAAGCTAAAATGCTATGTGGTAATTGAACTTAAAAACACCAAGTTTATACCTGAATATGCAGGTAAGCTTAATTTTTATCTATCTGCGGTAGATACCTTAGTTAAAGCAGAAGATGATAAACCTACTATTGGAATATTACTTTGCAGAAACAAAAGGAAGATTGAAACAGAATTTGCCTTACGAGATATATCCAAACCTATGGGAGTGAGCGAATTTACTTTGACAGAAGGCTTACCTGATAATCTTAAAGGAAACCTACCAACTGTTGAGGAGATTGAATCAGAACTTGAAAAAAAGGGAATTGATGAGTAAATTTACAGAAGCAAAATTAGAGCAGGCTTTTATTGAGCTTTTAGGAAATGAGAATTTTCCTCATTACTTGGGTAATACTATTTCCCGAGTAGATGACGAAGTATTGATTGAAGAAGATTTAAAAAACTATTTACTCAATCGCTATAAAAAAGAACAACTTACCGAGATAGAAGCCCAATCTATTATTCTTCAATTAAAAACCCTTTCTTCTGCTGACCTTTACGAGAGTAACAAAAAAATAATGCGTTGGCTGGCTGATGGTTTCATTCTCAAAAGAGAAGACAGAACACAAAAAGATATTCATATTGAACTGATTGATTATTCAGGACTTCCACCACAAATACAAAGCAAGAAATTAGACAATATTGTAGCCGAGCAAGAAGCCAAATACCTGTCTGTCGACAAGGCAGGCGGAAAAGACCATA
>JAYEHE010000421.1:0-1840 GCA_034659415.1 Candidatus Zixiibacteriota bacterium
ATGGAATAATTTGAAATTCAGTTAATGCTCTTGCAGGATCTCTGGATTCAATATATCTGTCACAACCACTAATAAAGAATATCAACAATACTATTACTGAAATTTTTAATTTTATATTCATAATAAATTTACTACTCAAAATTTCTTTAAAACAGTTAATTTGACCCCATCTTCATACGAACTTGGGACTAATGAAAACCCTTTTATAGCTACTGTCTGTTCTTCTGTTGGTGAGAAAAATAGCACATCTAAAATATTCAATCCATAAATCCCGGCAACAACCCCAATAGAAACCCTTCGAATATTCTCTGAATCGTAAGCATCATTTTGAGCTTCATCTAACTTAGTTTTAACAATTCTCAAATCATTAATATCACCATATACTTTCACAGAGTCATATTCATTAAGTTTTTGCTGATAATAATCATACTTCTCATCAAAATCTTTATCAATCAAATAATATGCTAAAACTGAACCGGCTGTTAAAAATGTAAATATCCTGCCTTTTTTATTTCTTTCTAAATAGGTCTGCCCCCACCCTGGAATAACTGCTGATTTTAAAAATGCTTTAAATTTCGATTTTGGATTTAAGGTAGCATTAATTTCAAAATGCCTTGTCGGATCAATTGCTAAATCTGTCTTAAAAGTTTCATAACCGCTTAAAGATATTTTTAATTTATAATTCCCAATCAAAAGCTGTTTAAAAGTTGAAGGAGTTACCCCTGTTACTTTAACTGCCCCTTCCAAAGTTGCTTCAGCTCCGGATGGAACTGAATTCACTGTCAAAACACCTTGACTATTTTGTGAGAAAGACGTCAGCGGCAAAAGAAATAAAACTACTGTTAAAATCCTTTTCAACATCATCTGTTTTTGTCGTCCCTGTAATAGCATATTTATTTATCGGAATTATATGAAAATCATGAATATAAGCAAGTTTGAAAAATAAAAAAAAACCGCCATTGGCGGATTTTTACAAGAAAAAATATTTTACTTTACTATTGAGCACCTTTTCTTGTAAAGACTACAACAACAGTTTTCAGAATAATCTTGATATCTGACCAAATTGACCAATTATCAATATACTCAATATCATGTCTGACTTTATCAGCTACGGATGATATAGAAGAATCGTATCCATTAGTAATTTGAGCTAATCCGGTTAAACCGGGTTTTATTTCCAATCTACGGACGTAATTATCAACTTTTCCGGATAAATCAGCCACAAAAACCTGTCTTTCCGGTCTTGGTCCAACCATGGACATGTCCCCTTTAAGGATATTTAGAAATTGAGGTATTTCGTCCATTCTGGTTTTACGTAAGAAATTACCTAATCTGGTAACTCGTTTATCATTTTTTGTAGCCCAAACCGGACCTGATTTTTTTTCAGCATCAGAGACCATGGTTCGGAATTTTATAACTTTAAAAGTTTGACCATGATAATTTTCACGACGACGATCTCTTCTACGATTATCATCGGTATCAACTTTCTGACACAAACGACGGTCTTGTTTCCGTCGGTTAATACCAACTCGGGATTGAGTATAAAAGACAGACCCTTTACTATCCAACTTTATAAGAATTGGAAGAATTATCCATAACGGAGATGTTAAGACCAATCCAGCCAAAGCTCCAAATATATCCATACCCCTTTTAACAATCCTGTTAAACATCAATGATATCCCACCTGGTTTAGTTATAATTGAAGGTATAGCATATACAAACAACAAAGACAAACTTAAAAATAAAAGTCCTTTGAAATATTCACAATAGAAAAAGCTCAACGTTTCTTTAAATCCTATGGAAGAACTTGTGGGCTTACCAGCCCACAAGTTCTTCCATA